>JABSPP010000099.1 GCA_013214275.1 Flavobacteriaceae bacterium | reverse complement strand
GCTCCCAGAGCACTTTTATAGGCTCTGGCATTCCCAAAGCGTTGTTGTTGGGTTAAAGCTTCAATGAGTGTCGTTGTATAGTCAAAGAAGCAATTAGATTGCTCAGGTTTGATAAGAAGGCTTTTAAGCTCTGTCACACTGAGTGACTTTAAAACACCCTTCTCATCTAAAGCACTGATTTGATCAATCAGCAAAGCTCTCTTCTTAGTTAGAAGGTTATTAAGCCGTGTGACAGATGACACCCCTTTATAAGACGACTTAACTGTCCTTGCTTTATCATTCCAGTATTTAGGCTCTAAAGCATAGCCTGTGGATATGGCTGTGGTTTTACGAAAATGTGTTAAACGAAAAACAAGGGGGCATGTACCGTCTTTTTTGATACGTCTGGTATCAAGAGAAAGTGTTATATTGGTCTTCATAGAGGAAAGGTACAAAATAACTTGCACGCAGTTTGCACGCGAATTAAGATTTTTAATGATCTTTATCGAACGCTATTGAAACGTAAATCACTCAAATACAGTCATTAGAAACCAATAGGTACCAGGATAAACCAAAAAATGCCTGTTTTCTAAGCAGACGGTCATAGGTTCGAATCCTATCGCGATCACAGAAATAATGAGGCTTTTAGGAAACTGAAAGCCTTTCTTTTTTAAATTCCATGATCAACCTCTTTCAACATCATTATCTTATTTAAGTTTTAATCGCAGGGCGATAGCTAAGGGTTTAATTCCCATAGGCTTGTCTCGAAATGATTAAAATAGTTTCCTTTGGATACTTTGGCTTGCTCCAGGGTAGTTGTTTTAAACCTGTCCTATTAATTGGGGAGAATTATAGTACTTAGGAATCTCTTTTTTTGTTCACGTTTAGACATATTACAAAAATGTAACCAATTAGTTCTATTCAACCAATTGTCTGCAACCTTCTAGATATTTGATTTATTCAAAAACTAGATGTTTTAAAAATCAGAAAATTAACTTTTCCCACCTTTCGTGAAGTAAATACGTCCTCGCTTTATTAGAAGGATTTCCAATGACAAGAAATTCATTATCTAACCATTTTTTAATAAGTATGGATGCACTTCTTTTAGAAACGCCTAAATAATTGGCTAAATCGCTAGTAGTGATTTCTCTTTGTTGCAGAAATAAGTCTAGAGCTATGCGTTGTTTATTGGATAGTTCCCGAAGTAATTTGGAATTATCATTTGATATGGAAGTAGTCTGTTTTTTTGAGTTCTTAACAATGTTAGTAAAAGCAATAGCCATTCCTTTTGTAAAATATTCTAAGAAGTCAGTTAAATCAGCTTGTTCACGACCCATATAATAATTAGGAATGTCCTCAACTGCTAAAGCGTTATAATAGCCGTGAATGTTTTTTGCGTAATACTCTTCTAAAGAATAAATTCCTTTTAATCCATATCCTCCGTGATGAAGGATATAATTGGTTAGTAAACGCGCTGTTCGCCCATTACCATCATAATAGGGATGGATTGTTGCGAACTGATAGTGCGCCAAAGCGGCTATAATGGGTACAGGAACTTTTTTTTCTAATAGCTTCTCATTGATCCATTCTATTAGGTCTTTCATCATTTGCGAAACATCAGATGCTTCTGGAGGCATATATACAATAGCTCCAGAAAATCCATCTTTGATTACATTTTGTCCGTCTCGATATTCTGTAGGTTTTTTTTTGCCAAATAAAACTAATCCGTGAATGGTTTGTAATATTTTTTCAGTAAGTGGTTTTGTGTGGTTATTGTCCACATATTCTAAAGCTAGGTAATAGTTTTTAACCTCTTTTTCATCCCGTTCTCTTCCTGCTAATCCACTGACTTTTTGTTCTACAACTTGGGTCACTTCTTCCATTGTAAGCCTATTTCCTTCAATTTGAGTGGAGTAGTGGGTCGCCACCAATCTTGAAGACTTTCTTAAAGAACTTAATAAAGTAGCGCTTACAGGAGTGTTCTCAAATTGCTGTTTGCTTTCCTCTATTTTGGCTAAATCTTTAGCGATTTCTAGTGTAATAGTATAGTTCGGATGAAAAGCCATCTTCTATATTTTTGATAAAGGTATAACAAAATGTAGTTAAAGTGTATATAAAACGTAAATAAACGTCAAATAAAAATATGATAAACGTTAAATAAATTAATGCTAAAAAGCCACAGACTTGGTAATTTTATCGTAGTCCTCGGTTTCAAGGCAATCTAAATATATTATAAACTCAAATAGTAATGTGCGCTTCTTCCGCTCCTTTTTATATTAAAAGCTCCTAATTCAGGTAATGCCTTTAAATTTCTAGTTGCTGTTACTTTTGAGGCATCGTCTGTAATATACCTTTTAAATGTCCTGCTAAGATGTCTTCAATATCGTTTAAGGAAAATCTACAATTTCTCTGGTCAGATTGTTACCAATTGTACTTCATTGAGCTGGTGATAAATTATCTTCAAATCAAAATTGAAAAAAAATGAGCCCATTAGAATGATTAATCAGCTCATTTTAAATGAATATTCACCAAACTAACAGCATCTTTTTGTAGGGAGTTACAAATCAAATTTACTCGATGATTTGGAGCTAAATTAATTGTTTCCATTTGTAGTACAACAGATATACCCTAGCTTTATTGGAGGGATTCTTAGTCGTGAGAAAATAACTTTGAAGCCATTTCTTTGTTCATAAAGATAAGCTTTTAGAAGTGCTCTAATAACAGGGGAATTCGCTGGTAGTAAATTCTTTTTTACTGAAAAGAATAAGTTTAATGGATTTGCTACTTAGCAGACATCTCCCTCAACAATTTAGAATGTAAATTAACCAAAAGAATGTGATAAAAAACAGTACATTTAATCCTTGCTTTTGAATTCTAGAGAGTTCCAATGGTTAAAGTGTGAACCTTTACTTTATACGAGTCTCTCTTGGAGAGATTAATCAAATGAAGATCAGTAAATCAGGATTATAAAATTAAAGTATCAACTAATTAGAATAAATTTAAACGAGTGAAGTCCTTTATTTCTGAGATATTAAATGATATTTTGACAGCACATGACTCTTTTGAGGAATGTGTTTTTATACTTCCCTCCCAAAGGGCAGGGATTTTTCTGCGAAATGAGTTGAAAAAGAAACTCACTCAAGGGTTTCTCCCACAAATAGTCACCATCGAACATTTTATCGAAAACATTTCGGGAATTCAAAAAGGATATACCATTCAGCTGTTATTTTACTTTTATAAGATTTACTGCGAAATAGAGAAGAATCCTGATAGTTTTGACATCTTTTCTTCTTGGGCTTCTGTCGTCCTACAAGATTTTAGTGAGGTAGATCAATATTTAGTGAATTCAAAAGATATTTTTACCTATCTGAGAGATATCCAACGGCTGAGAAAATGGTCAGTAAAAGGAGAGTTTAAGGAAACGACATTGATTAAAGATCATTTTATTTTTATGGAGCGACTGGCGCATTACTACGATCGCTACTATGAATATTTGCTTCAGCTAAAAACGGGATATCAAGGGTTGCTTTATAGAGAAGCAACAAAGAAAACAACGTCTTTTCTGTCTAGACATACTACAACACAATTTATTTTTATTGGCTTTAATGCTTTAAATAAAGCTGAAGAACTGTTGATTGAAACTTTTTTAAATGCTGGGTCAGCAACAATATATTGGGATATAGATCGGTCATTTTTTGAGAGTAATCACCTTGCAGGCCGCTTTGTTAGGGATTATACCACCCGATGGAAATACTATGAAAAACGAGATGTTAAACTGATGAGTTCTCACTTCGATACACCTAAAAATATTCAAGTGATCGGTGTTGCCAAACATATTTTACAGTTAAAATATGCAGGGGAGATTTTAGAAAGTTTTAACGAATATCAAGATACAGCATTGGTATTGGGAGATGAATCGTTGCTTTCGGTTGCTCTGAATTCTATCCCTGATAAGGTTGATGCTCTTAATATTACCATGGGGTATCCTTTGAAAAGTATTCCCACAGCAAATTTTATCACTTCGGTATTTCAACTATTTATTAATCAGGAGAAATTACAGAAGAAATCAACAAATGAATTTTATTATAAGGATGTTCTTCGGTGGATTAAAAACCCGCTTATTTTTCAATTTTTACCAAAAAAGTACGAAGGTTTTATCAGCGGTGTTGAGAAAATTATTTCAAGGGAGAATACATCGTTTATCTCATTGGAAGACCTAACTCGTTTTTTATCACCTTTGGATGAAACGATACGAGTGTCTCTATTGACTATTTTTCAACCTTACATTGGTATTGAGAATTTTATAGATCGTATCATCTTGCTAATAGAGCAAAGTAGAGATGGTGTTTCTTCTTTAGAGAAGGAGTACTTATTTCGATTTCATACGGCATTTACCCAGTTAAAAACGTTGAATAGCAAGTATGGTTATTTTGAGAATATCAAAACTTTATACACATTTTACAAAAGGATTGTTACTTCTGAAAAGTTATCTTTTCGAGGAGAACCTTTAAAGGGACTTCAAATTATGGGGATGCTTGAAACACGTGTTTTAGATTTTAAAAATGTTATTATTACCTCTGTTAACGAGGGTGTTATTCCTTCTGGTAGCCGTCAAAATACGTTTATTCCATTTGATGTAAAGGTTCAGTTTGGACTTCCTACCTATCGCGAAAGAGATGCTATTTTCTCCTATCACTTTTTTAGGTTGTTACAAAGGGCAGAAAACATCTTCCTTATATACAATACTGAAAATGACGATTATGGCAACGGTGAAAAAAGTCGATTTATCACACAGTTAGAACTACTTCGCAATGATATTCAACAACGGTCTATCACTCAAAAGGTGACAACCGAAATAAGGAAATTAGGAGATATACAAAAACATCCCAATGTCACAGAAAAGTTACATCATTATGCTCAAAAGGGAATTTCGCCTTCGGCAATTGCCCGATATCTATACAGTCCTATTGAGTTTTATAAAGAGCGTGTATTGGGCTTAAAACAGGTTGAGGAGGTAGAAGAAACCATTGCCGCCAACACACTGGGAACGATTGTACACGATACTTTAGATGAGTTATATACCCCGTTAAAAGATCGGTTTTTGAGCACAGTACTCCTTTCAGAAATGAAGACAAAGACGGAATCGCTGGTCACAAAATATGTTATTAAGCATTTTAAAAAAGGAAATTATCACTTAGGGATGAATCGTTTAGTATTTGAGGTTGCTCAAAATTATGTCCATCGCTTTTTGGATCTTGAAATTGATTTGCTTAAAAAAGGAAATCAGATTAAAATACTTGCTACCGAGCAACATTTAAAAACTTCTATTCAAGTTCAAGGGGTTGACTTCCCTGTTGTCATCAAAGGAATTGTAGACCGGATTGACGAATACAATGGTACAACACGAGTGGTAGATTACAAGACAGGATTGGTAGCGTTGAAGCAACTAAAAATTTCCAATTTGGATGAAATTCAAGATTATCAATTTGAAAAAGCCATTCAGTTATTGATGTACTCACATCTCTATATGAGCCAAAGCTCAGATAATACCAAAACCATAGAGGCGGGTATTTACTCGTTTAGGAATCTGAAAGACGGACTCATAAGGGTGAACTTCTCAGAAAAACGTGGAGGTTACGACCATCACATAACTCCTGAGAGACTAAAAAGGGCCATTGAAAGTGTGGGAACTATCATCTCCGAAATTTTTAATTCTTCGATATCTTTTAAGGAACCCAGAGAACTTCCATATTAGATTTACTAGTATGTAATCTGAATATTGAAAGTCAAAAAATCCAGATATTATTGTTTGATGTGAGGTGAAGGTTAGTACCGAACTCTAAATTGAATGTAGGTGATGGCTTTATTTTTCTCTAGGTATTGCTGTTCGTAGAATGTCTGGGTTCCTGTAACCTCTTCTGGAGAAGATCGTAAGTTATATATATCGTGACTAGCATGAAGGATTTCATGCCCCTCACCATGAAGGAGTCCCAGCGTATAACCGTGCATAAATTCGCTATCTGTTTTTAGATGAAGGATGCCGCCTTCTTTTAAAACACCATGGTACTTCTTGAGGAACTCTTTGTTAGTCATTCTGTGTTTTGTACGTTTATATTTAATCTGTGGATCAGGGAAGGTAATCCAGATTTCATCGACTTCCCCTTGAGCAAAGATATGATCAATCAATTCTATTTGAGTTCTGATAAACGCGACATTAGTCAGATTTTCTTTCAGAGCTGTTTTTGCTCCACGCCAAAAACGAGCTCCTTTAATATCAATTCCGATAAAATTTTTAAAGGGATTCTTTCTAGCTAAAGCTAGTGTGTATTCTCCTTTTCCACAACCTAACTCCAAAACAATCGGGTGATCATTATTAAAGAAAGAGTGCCATCTTCCCTTGTGTAAGAAGTTACCAATAACCTCTTCTCTTGTCGGTTGAATCACATTGGGAAACGTTTCGTTTTCTTTGAAACGCCTAAGCTTATTCTTACTACCCAAAATCTA
>JABSPP010000098.1 GCA_013214275.1 Flavobacteriaceae bacterium | reverse complement strand
TTTTGTCATTGGCCCTGGAGTATCCAAAGTGCTGGAGATGGGGACGATTCCTGATCTACTGAGGGCGCCTATGGTTGGTTTAAGTCCTACAACCGAATTCTGGCTGGATGGGGAGGTAATAGACCCTGCCGTTTCTGTTCCTACAGCCGCTACTCCGTAGTTTGCTGCTACAGCTGTACCACTAGACGCACTAGAACCTCCGGTTTCAAAAATTGCTCTTCCATAAGGATTGAGCGATTGTCCGCCTACTGCACTATAACCAACAGGGCATCCCGAGCAGAAGTAGTTGGCCCATTCGCTTAAGTTCACTTTTCCCAATATTAGTGCTCCTTCTTTTTTTAATTGTCTGACAATAAAAGCATCATCGGTATTTTTATTCTCCACCAAAGCCAATGCCCCTGCTGTTGTAGACATTCCTACAGTATTGATATTATCTTTCAATAGGATAGGCATACCATATACCGTTAGATTGTTTTCGTATCCCTTTTTTATATCTCGATCTCGTTGTCTTGCTTCTTCAACAACATCTGGATTTAACTCTATAATGGCATTTAGAGACGTTGTGCTATCACTTTCAAATTTTCTGATGCGGTATAGATAAAAGAGTGTTAGCTTCTCATACGTTAGCTTACCATCACTAATATTTGATTGAATTGAGGGGATATTCTGTTCTATGATCAACGGTTTTAGCGCTTCATACTCTTCTTCTGAGAAAGATGCTAAATCTTTTTCAAAGGGTTGAAACACTTCATTCATATCTAAATATTTCGACTGAAATAATTTAAAACGCATCCTTGGGTTCTCATGTGTTTGCTGTTCTTTTAGCAGTATTGTTTCGTCGTATTTATGAAATATTTTAAGAGGCTGTTTGTTTTGACACCCTTTTAAAAAGACGATAAGTGTAATTGAAATCGCTAGTTGTCTCATGTTTAAATGGATAGAAATTATTGGTTTAGACATTTCCTTTTACCGAGATGCTGACCATTACTTGACTGACTGCCTTACAAAGGCCTAGATATCTAAAGTTCAAGCAAAAAAACTGTCAACAAACTCATGTTTGTTAAAAACTTGTAGGTCTTCAATACCCTCTCCTACTCCAATATATTTTACGGGGATCTGAAATTGATCTGAAATTCCAATCACTACGCCTCCTTTGGCAGTTCCGTCTAATTTGGTGACAGCTAGTGAGGTGACTTCGGTAGCTTTGGTAAATTGTTTTGCCTGTTCAAAGGCATTCTGACCTGTTGAACCGTCCAATACCAAAAGTACATCATGGGGAGCCTCGTTGACTACTTTTTGCATAACGCGTTTAATTTTGGAAAGTTCGTTCATTAAATTTACCTTGTTGTGTAGACGTCCGGCAGTATCAATGATGACTACGTCTGCATTCTGGGCTGTAGCTGATTTCAGTGTGTCAAAAGCTACAGATGCAGGATCTGATCCCATTTCTTGACGGACAATAGGGACTTGGGTTCTGTCTGCCCATACCTGTAATTGATCAATTGCAGCCGCTCGAAATGTATCTGCAGCTCCCAAGACTACTTTCAGTCCTTTTTTCTTGAACTGAGAAGCCAACTTTCCAATAGTTGTTGTTTTCCCAACTCCATTGACTCCAACTACCATTAACACATAGGGTCTTGTGTTGGATGGTATCACAAAATCGGTATCTTCTCCAGTGTTGGTTTCGGAGAGTAATCCAGCAATCTCTTCTCGAAGTATTAGGTTAAGCTCTTCTGTCCCTAAGTATTTATCTCTCGCTACCCGTTCTTCTATTCGTTCAATGATTTTTAGGGTAGTATCTACGCCAACATCAGAAGTTACGAGTACTTCCTCTAAGTTATCTAGTACATCATCGTCAACTTTTGATTTTCCTGCAACAGCTTTGGATAGTTTGTTAAAAAAGCTCGACTTAGATTTCTCTAGCCCTTTGTCTAGTGTTTGTTTTTTTTCTTTTGAAAAGATATTCTTAAAGTAGTTCATTCTGGATTGAAATTACACCTTTCAAAAGTACGTCATTTATAGACACAAAAAAAGCTGCTTTCCGAAGAAAGCAGCTTTGATACATTATGAAAAAAATTTATTTTTTTGCTAAAAAATCGTTCACTTTTGTAGGATCCATAATGGCCTCAACAAACGTGTAAGCTCCTGACTTAGGTGACTTTACCATTTTGATCGCTTTTGTTAATCTTTTTGAACCTGTTTGTAGGGATGCTACCGCTTTTTTTGCCATGACCTATGCGTGTTTGACATTGATTAGAATGTCGTATTATTTAATTTCTTTGTGAACTGTCATTCTCTTTAAGACAGGGTTGAATTTTTTTAATTCGATTCTGTCAGGAGTATTTTTCTTGTTCTTGGTTGTGATATATCTAGAAGTACCTGATTTTCCTGTGGCCTTGTGCTCTGTACATTCTAGAATTACTTGCACCCTATTCCCTTTTTTTGCCATCTTACGTTGCTTTTAGAAATTTATTTCGTTAAAAATCCTTTTTTTCTGGCTTCCTTAATTACTGCAGAAATTCCTTTCTTATTGATATTTTTTAACGCTGAAGCTGAAACTTTAAGAGTAATCCACTTGTCTTCTTCGGGGATGTAAAACCGCTTAGTCATCAAATTAACGTTGAACTTTCTCTTCGTTTTGTTCATAGCATGGGAAACATTGTTTCCAACCATTGCTTTCTTTCCTGTTAATTCACATATTCTGGACATCTTCGTGCAGTTTTAAATTCTTGCCTTTAAACTAGGTACAAATTTACGACAAATTTGATATTTCACAAAGACAATTTTAGTTATTTTTTAGAATTTCTGTTTTGAGTATTTGCAGTGATTTATTCACAGTTCTGTTAATGACTTTTTCTCTTGGTTGACCAAAATTAAATTCTTGACAGACGAGACCATGGGCGGAAGCAATTGCGATATACACAATTCCTACCGACTTATCTGTATTGTCTTTGGAGGGACCTGCATTGCCTGTGACAGCAATAGCATAGTCAGATCGGGTTTTATCCCTTGTTAAAGTGGCCATCTCTTGTGCAACTTCTTGGCTTACAACAGAAAATTGATCGATAGTTGTTTTGCTAACACCTAGTAGTTGTTCCTTCATAACTCTTGAATATGCGACAAAACCTCCACTAAAATAAGCAGACGCTCCTGGTACTGAAACGATCGTAGAGGCTATTTTACCTCCTGTTAAACTCTCAGCAACCGATAATTTCAATCTTTTTTCTTTTAATAGTTTCCCAACATAATTCTCAATTGCTCCCTGCTCATCTATTCCTGTGATGATATCTGGAATGATATTATACAGCGCCTTTATATTTTGATTTAGCGCCTGTTCCAATACTCCTTTTTGAGAACCTTTTGCAGATAGTCTTAACCGTACTCTTCCAAAAGATGGCAAATAGGCTAGCTTGATGAAGCTAGGAAGCTTATCTGCCCAATCTGCAATCCGTTCGGCTATTAGACTCTCTCCTTGACCATAAGTCATGATTGTTTTGTGAATGATAAACGGCAAATGGAATTTTTCTCGTATCCTAGGAAGAACGTGGTATGTCATAAGACCTTTCATCTCATAAGGAATCCCTGGCATCGCCACAAAAACAGTATCGTTTTCATAAAACCACATCCCAGGAGCAGTTCCTAAACGATTCATCAATAATATTGCTTTGGATGGTAGCTGTGATTGATATTGTTGTACTTTACTGTAAGGGATGTTGTACTTTTTGAACATCTGCTTAATAAAGTTAGTCACCTCAGGATAATCAGTGATTTTATCATCCTGAAAAAATTCAGCGATGGTTTTTTTTGTGATGTCATCTTTAGTGGGGCCCAGCCCGCCTGTGATCAACACTATATCTGCTCTCTCTTGTGCTTCTTCAAGGGCAGTGAGAATGTGAGTTCTCTCATCTTGAACAGATGATATCTGATGTACTGAAACTCCTATTTTGTTCAGTTCAGTAGCAATCCACTGTGAGTTGGTATCTGTAATTTGCCCAATAAGAATCTCATCGCCTATGGTAATGATTTCAGCATTCATGTATTTGTCTTTATTTATATTTCTTTTCCAATATCGTCTATACTTACCTTGTCTTTTAGAGCATTTTTCTTCCAACTTCTTTCCAATAGATAGTACAACAGATATGTTCCTCCAAGAGCAAAGGGTATACTAATTATAGTCAAAGTCCAATCGTTGAGATCATCATCTAAAGCCAGAGGATTGAAGAAGTAGTAGATTAGGGCGTAAACCAGTGCCACTGTAAAAAAGATTCCGTAGCATACTACCAAACCAAGAATGGCATATCCCCACTTGCTTTTTTTATATTTATCGGCAAGCCTGTAAAAATACTTACCAACAGTAATCACTAATATAATTTCTAACATAGTGTTTTTTGTGATTTGTTTATTGACTATTTCACCTTGATTTGAAAAGATTTTTTTCCTTCCATTATCCCAGTGAGTTCGTCGTTTTCTGAGACTTTACCGACACCTGCTGGTGTTCCTGTAAAGATAAGATCGCCTTTTTTTAAAGTGAAATATTGAGAAACATAGCCAATCAATTCATCAATTTTCCAAAGCATTGCTTTGGTATTTCCATTCTGAACTACCTTGTTGTTCTTTAGCAACTGAAAAGAAAGGTTCTCCAAATCGAATTCTTCTTTTGGAAAGAATTGCCCTATGACAGCACTCCCATCAAAGGCTTTGGCTTTTTCCCATGGCAATCCTTTCTCCTTACAATGCGCCTGCACATCACGCGCGGTAAAATCGATTCCTAATCCCACTTCATCGTAATATTTATCTGCAAATCTGGCTGCAATATGTTTTCCTACCTTGTTTATTTTTATCAATACTTCAACTTCATAATGCACATCGTTAGAGAAGGGTGGAATGAAAAAAGGATGATTTTTAGGAAGGATGGCTGAATCTGGTTTGAGGAATACAACGGGGCTCTCTGGCCTTTCGTTTTCCAGTTCTTTGATGTGCTTCGCATAATTACGACCTATACAGATTATTTTCACTAGTTTAAATTTACAGTAACTATTTAGTATTTAATTATTTTATTTTCTTAAGGCTTATTTATGGAATCCACTTCTTGTCAAAATTGGGTTGGCGTTTTTCTAAGAACGCATTTCTCCCTTCTTTTGCTTCATCGGTCATGTACGCCAAGCGAGTTGCTTCGCCTGCGAATACTTGTTGCCCAACCATTCCATCGTCAGTCAAATTCATAGCAAACTTTAACATTTTAATTGAAATAGGTGATTTTGCTAAAATCTCCTGTGCCCAGTCGTAAGCGGTACTCTCTAATGTCTCATGTGGAATGACTGCATTGACCATTCCCATTTGATAGGCTTCTTGGGCGGAATAGTTTCTTCCTAAAAAAAAGATTTCTCTGGCTTTCTTTTGTCCAACCATCTTTGCCAAATATGCGGATCCGTATCCTCCGTCGAAGGAGGTCACATCTGCGTCTGTTTGTTTAAAAATGGCATGTTCTTTACTGGCTAATGTTAAATCACAAACTACATGCAAACTATGTCCACCTCCAACAGCCCAACCTGGAACAACAGCAATAACAGCTTTTGGCATGAAGCGAATAAGTCGTTGTACTTCTAAAATATTCAACCGGTGATATCCATCTTCTCCTATATATCCCTGATGGCCTCTCGCTTTTTGGTCTCCACCCGAACAAAAACTCCATACACCGTCTTTGGTAGAAGGCCCTTCTGCAGATAGTAAGACAACTCCAATGGAAGTGTCTTCATTGGCATCGTAAAAAGCATCGTATAACTCACTAGTTGTCTTGGGTCTGAATGCATTTCTAACATTAGGTCTATTGAATGCTATTCTTGCAACTCCATTACTCTTTTTGTAAGTAATGTCCTCATACTCTTTGGCAACGATCCACTTGGGCTTTGTCATGGTAAAAGCTTTAAATGTTAATACTTTGTTTGGCAGTTACAAAAATAAAACTTTCAAAATTGGTACTGGTGATTTTTGGCTGCAATATTGCACTTATTCATTGTACTCTAGAAACGGATGCTTTTAATTTTATCTTAGGGTTTGTTGGGAGGATATGGTCGAAGGTTAAAATAGTTGATACATCTTTGTAGTTTGATTAAAAGGTATTTTGAATGCCGCGTTAGCGATAAAAGCGGCATCCTTTTTTGTCCTGAACAGGCAAAAAAGATATAGCGGATAGCGCGACCCGCAGGGAAACGCCCATCTACCATTTATCAATAAATTTAGCCTTTTTTTTGTTTGCGATACTCAATATGAATTGGATGTTCTGCTAGGGATTCTTAGGCTGGTAATTGGTACAGTAAAAAACCCAAAACTTTCTAACGTTTTTCTGACCTACTTTAAGAATGATGGGGTCTAATTCTTCAATCTTCTCAAAGTAATGATTTAGATTGGTGGGTAGGACTTCTTCCCGTTTGTCTGAATTTTTAAAGCGTTTATCAGAATCAATATACAAAGCATTTTTACCTTCTAATTTTT
>JABSPP010000097.1 GCA_013214275.1 Flavobacteriaceae bacterium | reverse complement strand
TTAAATAATTTATGATCTCTACTCGATCGGGATTCCCTTCAAGGTTTGGATCTAAACTATAGGCAATGATAGCTTGCCCTAAATGGTGAGATAGTTCACTTGAATTGAAAAACTCAAGGTCAATTTTTTCAAGGGGAGAACTGGTTTTTTGTACTTGCGGTTGCATAAGACGGTGCTTTAGGTGTAAAAAGGATAGCCCCTGCACCGTCCAAGGAACCCTAATGAAAGTATTGTGATACTATGAGAAGGGTGGGGCTATCTCATTTTTCTATGATTTTAGAAATTAATTTAAACTTTTCTTTCATTATTCCTTTTAGACGGTGTGCTTTTATAGCAATGGCATAAAATTCGACGGTTTCTATATTGATAACCCGGAAAAAAATCACTTAAAAAGTACTACAGCTAAATGAAAGGATTAAAGGAATTAATTAATCTAGTTTCTATGAGTACATTAAGTAGATTCGGAAAACAATATGTTGACGTAGAAATATATGATTTATATGCGTCTATTAGAGATGGAGGCTCTGACTCAGAGTTAGTCGAAAGATTTATTGAAAAAAAATTAAATCCCAAATCAGCTCTAAGTCGGAAAAAAAATAAGTTAAAAAAACTTTTGACTGCCACACTATTGTTTTCTGTATCTAAGAACAAAAAAAGCTACAACGAGACGTATTCCTTTTGTTATACCCAATATGCTATAATAATGCGTCTAAAGGGATTAGGTGCTGTAAGACTCGCTGCCCAAAAAAGTGAAAGTTTATTAAAACTAACAGTGCAATATCAGTTTACAGAATTAAATGTTGGACTAAGTAAGTTTCTAATGATGTATTACTCTGCTAGAGGTTATATTAAAAAACTAAAGGTCTATACTAATGAGTTAGAGTTTTATATGAACCTTTATCAACAAGAAGCACAAGCTGGTATTAAGTTTTTTAAAGCCGTTAGTTTGTTTGCCAGAAAGAAAAAGCAGTCTTCTTTTGACTACAATCAAATAAAGGAATTGCTGACAGAAGTGGCTGGATATGGCATGAATAGCCTTGAATTGGCGCAGCATGTGATGCGCTCGAAGATATTTCTAGCATCGATGAGAAATGATTTGATGAGATTACGACAGTATTATAATGAGGCTTTAAATTATTTGGAAAGCTTGCCATTTAAAGCTGCTCCAGGATCCTATTATATCTTTCTAAACAAATTATCCCCTGCTTTGATCTTGTTGGGAGAATATGAGAAAGCAGCAGTAAATATTGATCGATGTCTTTCTACGCGTCGTCCAGGTGGTCACAACTGGCATATTACTTTGCAGTATAAGGCTATACTAGCGTTTTACACAAAAGATTATGAACAAGTGGGATCGATTATCCAGCTTTATAAAAAACATAATACACCTAGCTCAAGAGAGGTTGAGGGATACTGGGAGTTGATTATTGCTTATGCTGCTTTGATGAATGAAGAGGATTTTAAGATAGGTCAGTTTTACAATAAAACTAATTCGTTGTTTACAGATAAAAGCGGTGCCTTTGCATCTGTACTCATTGTACAATATTTATTGTACCTCAAATCTGGAAATAGAGATGTTTTAATTGATGCTGATGAGAATATTAGAAAGTATGCCGCCAATTATCTTAATACAGAAAGGAATAAAAGAACATATTGCATGATCAGGATTATTCGAGAACTGTCAGTCAGTAAGTTTGTACAATCTCGTTTTGAATCCAAAGCATCAGCTTATATTCAAGAGTTAAATGACACCCCTCGAAAATTAGAAGACTTAGAGGTGGAGATCGTACCTTTTGAGGTATTATTAGGGCTAGTAAAAAATGAATTTGTAGCTATAGATTGATTACAGCTTTGTTCTTTCTACGATTGCAATCACAGTATTGATATTCTCCACAATTACATCTTTCCATATCAAAAGGCCTTTCCCAATCTGCCGGACAGTCGTTCTCTGCCGCTTCAGCTTCAGCAGCTTCCTCTTCTAAAGCTGTCTTATATGCATCATATAATGGAAAGTCTACTCGATTTTTTTCTAAAAAATTAATCAAATTTGTGACATATCGATTAGCAAAGCTCTCATGACTGTTTAATTTGAGATTTGTCATTGCATTACCAGGAACTGAAAGCTTTTCAAATCCTTGAGGTTCGAGTGTTTCAGATTGTACTACACTATGCCCTTCCAGCCTTACCATTTGCCTTTTTATACCTTCAAATACCGCAAACTCTGCTACGACTTTTTGCATCAACGCTAGTAACTGAGCATCATTATCAGATAACACATTGCCTCCTGCAATCTTATCTTTTATATCCTGATATTGATCCTCTCCCATGTGCGGAATGAGGGAAAATATCTCAACATCTTCTATGATTGTTCGCAGTATCTCGTAAGTGTAACGAGAAATCCTTTTGCCAATATAGAGTCTTATCTCTGCAGCAGAATTGATCACCAGATTAAATGATTGGTTGTATTCATTGCTATTGGTCCAAAGTGGATAGTCGTTCGCGTTTACTTTTAAAAAGTCCATCATCTGCTCGAGGTGCTCATACCCGTTGTCGCGCATCCAATTTTGGTATTGCGTTTCCTGATACTTATAAGCACTTTTCATATTCTCGTTTTCCACACGATGCGCCCCGCTATCACTTACTTGAATGCCTCCTATATGCATGTATTCGAACATCGTCAGATGTGCAATGGTTTTCTGTAAATATGGAAGCAATGCCTGATTTTGAGCAGATAGTTCTGTTCCGTTTTCTAAAAACGTGAGATATTCTCCATAGATATCGGTCCAAAGTCCTAATCCAATCCACGGGATGATGTGATTATGTCCCGTTGTGATAATAATCGGACTGATACTGTCAAAATCAAGTGAGTAATTGACAGCACCTCCTACCTGTTTTTTAAAATCATCTATGTTTTGAAAAAAGGACATTATTCTATAGTTAAAGTGTTATCTCCAGGTTCTAATCCAGATTCTTGATTATTGGTCGTTGTGTGGTGGGTATGATCGATCGTAAATGTGATATCCCATTCATCTCCTTCTTTGCGGGTATTGTATTGCGCAATATAATTTAGCGGTTCGAGTAATATTTGTTGATCAATCGTATTGAGTGAGATGCCTGTATTAAAGCTCTCTCGCTGATCACTTCCAGAACCTGCACCACCAAGCCCTTTATCTGGAGATAGTCCCACCTGTGAAGGATGAAGCCCTAAACCTTGTACAATCTGTGCATCCGCTGCATTCGCAGATGGCACCCATGAATCTTTTTTGACTTTATCGTCAATTGGTATGATTTCGATCTTACCGAGTTCGTTGTTCATTTGGTCCTGTGCAAATACCGTCGTAATAGAGGTGAAAGCGTAGCTCGTATCGCCCAGTTTGGTATTGAGTGAAGTGATAAACTCATCAATCTTAGATTGTCGTTCTGCATCTGTGTATCCTTCCCACTTTTGAAAATGGCGGATTTTAAAGTAAGACTCAGGGATAAGAATCTGATACTTTAATCGTACCTGATTTTTCATCATCGCATTGACGACTTCAGGTACGGATATACTGGCGTCTATCCATCCATTTTTACGGAATAGCCCAATCCAGAACGGTCGTGCATAGTACTTGGTCCCAGGTGTGCGAAGTAGTGAGTGATAAGCAAAGTGCCTTTTTCTTCCCATCCTATTGAAAAATCGTAATTCATCATACCATAAGTGTAGTGGCAGGATAATACGCTCTTTATCATTAGGATCCATGCCTGAGCCGAATTTCGGACTGTAGTGCAGCTCATCTATGTCAAAGGTCGTCTCGTTTTGTTTGCCTAAGCGAGAAAACTCAGCCTCACGATGGTATAGTCCTACAATCTGATCGCCTGCATTGTTGAGCGTCATCTGATTGAACGTCTGCATGTAAAACCGATAATCAATAATCTGTGGAATTAACCACCTGGTGATTATCTGATTGCGTTGTAAGAAATGCTCTACCACTCGATTATAGCCTCTCTTAACGGTAGTATTACCTTCTCTAAGATCACTGTTGTTGTAATAAGTCAATCCGTTGCCAAACATCATTGCCGCTAGCCGGTAGATGGCTTGGCCAGCCATTGGTACTTGCTCAATCTTTTTTCGAATGGTAGTTGGAAGCTTGTCTGATTTGCCCCATGGTGCATGTTTATAGCCTGCTGTTTCTGTTTTGTCAAAGGGTGCGGTGATGATCTCTTTTTTGTCAGGGAGTCCGACATCGATGCGAGCTTCTGGTAGAATAACCTGATGCTTGCCAGTATGCTGGTCATGAATCACATCAAGTACTATTTGTCTTTCTTTACTCATACTGCAATGTCTTTCTCGCCATTGAACTCAATGATCAAGGCTACATGAATTTTACGAATTAGAGATACTGGATGCCCTTGTTGATAAATGCGGCAATTCCGTGTAAAGTGTTTCTTGTGATGAGGGTTTCGCTTTATGTTGTACAGCTCTGCCTTTAGTTTTTCTGTTTCTGTTTTTGGACGGCCCTTTTGTTCTTTGAGTGCTTCTTCTGGTCGCAACACACGGAGTTCATCATACTCAATGATACTACCTCCCTTTTTTCGCTTTTCGTCGTATGCTACCACTTTACAACTAAAGGGTTCTCCTGAGTCAATGTGGTCGATTATTTCGCGTAGGGTTATCATGAGGCTTTGGCTACGATGTTTTGTTTCTCGATTTCGATTTTTAACTCCTGAGCCGTTTTTTGAATACGCTCTACAAGCTTTTGAATCGCGGAGAGTGGATCTGGTTTTTTCATGATCTAATGAATTCAAGTGTTTCCTTGCCAATCTCGGCAACAGCGTTTAAGGCTGGTTTGATTTCGTAAAGGATCTTGATTTTCTCTTTGCGCTCGGCTTCGGTTTTTTCTATTTCTTTGGCCAGCTGCTCATCTTTTTGTTTGAGCTGGGCTTCGTACACTTTTTTCAAGTCTGACTGTGCTCGCAGGTACATACCTACGACTGAACCGATCGCCGCTACGAGTATCCCAATCGACCACAGTAGGTACTGTAGAAACTGTGCTGGGGGTACTGCGATATCACTTAAAAAAATCAATTCCATATTGCTTTACTACTATGTTCAGGTAGTACAAAAATGGTAAGGAAATGGTGGCATATAAAGGACAGGGTAAATGCAAAAAACCACCGAAAGAGCAGCTCTAACGGTGGTCGTGTATAGAAGTCTGGAAATATTAATCTGTGGGTGATGGCTCTGGAGCGAGTATCGAAAAGAACTTGGATAAGTGTGTATTGAAGTGTGCAATTTCTTCCACATCCTCTGGTGGTAATGTCCTGTAAATGTCGTGCATGTTGGCAAAAGCATATTGCCTGCTCATCAGGTACATCATTCGTTTTGGGGTCATCCACTCGTGGGATAATAGCTCATTGAGCGCATTTAAGTTCTGTTGTGACGTTGACATTGGTAGTTATTTAAAGCATGAAAAAATAAAGCAGCCCCCGTAAGCATAACTACCACGCTGCACTTACTGGATACCATTCAAAAGAAAGGCATGGGACTGCTAGTTCTTAATTAGCCAAACTTGTATTAAATGAATAATTAATATCCATTTCTGTAGCATATGTGGTAGTTATGCACTTCAAATGTAATATAGTTTTACATAAAAAGCAAAAATATTTTTTGATAGGTGTAAAAAGGCTGTATATTGGCAGCGTTGGTAAAGATGACTAGTTGGAACTATTCTTGAGAATCTTTCTGAAAAAAGGATTAAATTTAAGTATGGATATAGGATTTGAAAACCTCGAAATAGGAAAAGGTATATATACCGTATCTGATTTAGCTTTGATTTTGAAAATGCCGAAATCAAGGGCTAGGTACTGGGTAAATACGTATTTGAGAGGGGATCTTCCTAAAATCACGAACTTCAGATATAACTTTAGTCCAGAGGAAGGTGTTTTTATCACTTTCAATAGCTTATTAGAGCTGCATGTATTCGAACAGTTGCGGCAAAAAGGCCACTCTAAGAAGAAAATCCTCGAAGCTTACACTACCATATCAAAGCTGTACAACACCAAGTACCCGTTCACTATAAAGGATATAGTAACTGCAGGAGACTTGATCCTTCTAAACCAAGGCGGCCAGCTGATATCTGCTAATCCATCTTTTCAACTTCATTTAAAAGAGGTCTTAATCCCATATTTGGAGAAAATCGAATTCGACAAAGAAGGAAAAGCTAAACGCTTTTTTCCTAGTGGTAAGGCCAATTCCGTTGTTATTAATCCAAATGTACAATTTGGTTCACCTGTGATCAAGGGCACCCGGATAAATGTTTTAAATCTTGTAGAAGATTATCATGCAGTTGATTCTATAAAGACCCTCGCAAAGATCTATAATCTAAAAGAGCAAGAAATAAACGATGCGATAGAATTTGTTACAGCAGCATAAGTCAAATGCCAATTTTTATAACTGACGAAAATATTCCTGAAGCGATTACTCAATCGATGAATCTAATCACCGAGACAAGTCATTTTT
>JABSPP010000096.1 GCA_013214275.1 Flavobacteriaceae bacterium | reverse complement strand
CTTTGGATCAGCACCAGAAGTAAAAACATATGGAGCCAGCAACCAATTAAAAATTACTACTGCTTATAAGATTGAAGAAACCAGTAAGGAAGTTGATGATGAGGTTCAAAGCACTCTTTTCAACGGATTAAAACCCTATTTAAAAGAAGGAACTACTTATGAAGATTTCAGGCCCGGATTTGAAAAATTAGAGGGTCAGAATGGCATCATGAGTTCTCGCAAAGTAGAACCTACCATTGCTGATGATATTAAAACTTCTGCGATCTATGCCATCATAGGATCTTTACTCATTGTATTTTTGTACATTCTACTGCGATTCCGTAAGATTTCATTTAGTTTGGGAACTGTGATTGCTGTTTTCCATGATGTATTAATCGTACTGGGAATCTTTTCTATACTATACAAGATCATGCCATTTGATATGGAAATCGGACAATCTTTTATTGCTGCAATCCTTACAGTTGTTGGATACTCTCTAAATGATACTGTGGTCATTTTCGACAGAATTCGAGAGTTTGCAGGAATTCACACCAAGTGGGCTTACACCGAGGTTGTGGACAAAGCCTTGAGTAGTACTTTGGGAAGAACCATCAACACCTCTTTAACCACCTTATTGGTAATGTTGGCGATCTTCTTATTTGGTGGTGACTCTATTAAAGGATTTATGTTCGCTTTGATTGTGGGTGTTGTTGTTGGTACATACTCATCACTATTTGTTGCAACACCAGTCATGTACGATACCTCCAAACAGAAAAAGGCGCAACAAAAGAAATAAAATGCGTAGATGACAAACCGTTTTACACCTACTGGAAACCATTTCAGTATCCATAAAACGGTTTCTATTTTAACATAAGTCATTGATCTGATTGTATGGAAATCATTAAACTACACGATAAAACCTTTACTCCTTTAATTACTGAGGAAGAGCTTCATCACATCGTAGAAACTATGGTTCGTGAGGTATCATTCGATCTAGATGAAGATGAAGTCCCTGTATTTATCGGGACTCTCAATGGTTCGTTCTTATTTGTGGCCGACTTTATCCGAAAATTTAAACGCAATTGTGAGGTTTCCTTTGTCAAACTTCATTCATATATCGGAACAAAATCTACAGAAACTGTCACCCAATTAATTGGCATTCATGAGGATCTTACAGACAGGACAGTCATTATTTTGGAAGATATTGTGGATACGGGGAGCACACTCGGTAAGATTTATGAAATCTTTCGCAACAAAAATGTAAAGCAGCTAAAAATTGCTACCCTATTTTTTAAGCCTACAGTCTATAGAAAAGAACTTCCAATTAATTACATCGGAAAAAATATTGACGATCGATTTATTGTTGGATATGGCTTGGATTATAATGGTTTAGGAAGAAATCTTCCAGCAATATATCAATTAACAACTCAATGAAATAACATGAAAAATATTGTATTATTTGGACCTCCGGGTGCTGGAAAAGGGACTCAGGCAACCATTTTAAAAGAAAAATACGAGTTGATGCACATCTCAACAGGAGACCTATTTCGCTATCATAAAAGCAATCATACGGAGCTTGGACAATTGGCTAAAAAGTATGCCGATGAAGGTAAATTAGTTCCCGACCAGGTTACTATTGATATGCTTGAAGAGGAAGTGAATAAAAACCTCGATAAAAATGGGTTTATATTCGATGGCTACCCAAGGACTATTTCACAAGCAGAAGCGTTGGATAAATTCCTAGAAGCAAAAGGGAAGAAGGTCAATGGAATAATTGCCCTAGAAGTACCACAAGATCTTCTGGAAGCTAGACTGCTTGAAAGAGGTGAAACCAGTGGCAGATCAGATGACATGAATATTGAAAAAATTCGAATTCGCTTTCAAGAATACAATACAAAGACAGCAGTTCTTAAAGATTACTACTTCCCAAAAGGAAATTACCATGGAGTAAACGGAGTAGGATCCATCGAAGAAATTACTGCTCGTTTGTCGGAGGTTTTTGATACGCTGTAATAACGTGTAGATTTGTCCTAGGAAACACCCGATTCAAACAAAAACCAACCACAAATGACTGAGGGTAATTTTGTTGACTACATAAAAATTTTTGCCTCATCTGGCAAAGGAGGTAAAGGCTCTGTTCATCTTCATCGGGAAAAATTCATCACGAAGGGTGGACCTGATGGCGGCGATGGTGGACGTGGAGGACATGTGATTGTTCGAGGAAACAAAAATATGTGGACCTTGTTTCACCTAAAATTCAAAAAACACTTCAAAGCAGCACACGGTGGTGATGGTGGTAAAAGCAGAAGTACAGGAAAAGATGGTGAAGATATCTACGTTGATGTTCCCCTAGGTACCATTGTAAGAGATAGTGAAACCCAAGATATCATCTTTGAAATTACGGAAGATGCACAAGAAAAAATCCTCGTAGAGGGTGGTATGGGCGGACGAGGAAACTGGCATTTTAAATCGTCTACCAACCAGACGCCACGTTATGCGCAGCCAGGAATTCAAGGGCAAGAGGGCTGGTTTCAAATGGAACTCAAAATCCTTGCTGATGTTGGATTGGTGGGGTTTCCCAATGCGGGGAAATCAACCTTACTCTCTGTGATCACAGCAGCAAAACCGAAAATTGCCAACTATGCTTTTACCACACTCAAACCAAACCTAGGCATTGTTGAATATAGAAATTACCAAAGTTTTGTCATGGCAGATATCCCCGGGATTATTGAAGGAGCATCTGAAGGAAAAGGACTAGGTCACCGATTTCTTCGCCATATAGAACGAAATTCAACACTCCTATTTTTAATTCCAGCAGATAGCGATCACCTTGCCAAAGAATACGAAATTCTACTGAACGAGTTAAAAAAACACAACCCAGAATTACTTGATAAGCAAAGACTCTTAGCTATTTCTAAATCCGATATGCTAGATCATGAGTTAAAAGAGGAATTGGAAAAAGAAGTGCCTAAAGGAGTTCCCTATTTATTTATATCTTCGATAGCTCAAACAGGATTGACAGAACTCAAGGACGAACTCTGGAAAATGCTAAACTGAAAATAAAAGATGATGAATAGTTGCCCAGCATGTAAAAAAGAGAACCCTAAAATTGCTATTTTTTGTGAAACCTGCAACTACCCATTTGAAGGAACTGAAAAAGAGAAAGCCATTCACATCGGTCGTTTTGTTACCAAAAAAGGAGTAACTGTCGACTCAGAAATACAGATCAATAGGAGCAGATCAATTCTATTTATTATTGCAATAATCAATGGATTAGCTATCGCGATGGGCATTGTAAATTCTGTGGATTATTCCATAGCAGACCACGTTTTTAATATCATCATTACATCAGTTTTTATTTTGTGTGCTATCACCATTAAAAAAAATCCATTTGTAAAGATTTTGATTCCCCTGCTTTTACTTCTCTTTGTCAACCTACTCAACTTTATTGTAGACCCGAACACACTCCTGCAAGGAATTGTACTCAAAGTAATCTACATAGGGAGTTTAAGTTATAGTCTTTATCTAGTAAAATCTGCTGAAAATTTCCGCAAAAAGTATCACTAGTCGTCTAATGTTACTCGAATAGGAAGTTTAAATTCCGAGGTTACAGGAATTCCTCTTTTAGTTGCAGCCCTTACTTTCGGAAGCTTTTGAAGGCTTTTTTTAATTCTTGCTTCAAAATCGGGAATCATCATCAACAAATATTCAGAGGCCACCAGAGACGTTAAGGTTAGTCTATGATCTGAATGAACTGTAATTACCACTTCAATCGTTTCATCAACAGTTTTTTTTACCTTGATCTCCTCTTCAATAAGACTCCTTGTAATTTCCCTGTGAATGGTTTCCCGAAAACAGTTTACCTTTTTCTCCTTATATATAATAGTGTCACAGACACTAAAAGAAGGAAAAACATCTACCGTTGAAGTATCTATAATGCTATCTAATTCATGAAGTCGTTTTTTTCTCTCAAAAGAGAAGTAGTCACAAGCGTAAAAACTTGAAATTAGTAGCAATAGAAATATGAAACGTAGCTGCTTTATGTTCACAGTGTGAATTTAATAAAATCTTTACGAAATTAACCCTCTAATACCTTTGTCATTGTTAAATTACACTCAAAAAATCTTCATTGAAATCTCCACTTGTTTAAATTTACACCAACTATTTGGTGTTAAATCATTTCCTTATTATTGGGGACATTGACTTTTATTTGATCAATCCTTCAATGGGGAGTTATGTAACAAAATCTCTGTCTTCTCGTCCAATACGCATACCCAATAGAGATGGATATTCTACTACTATTTTTTGGCTTTGTATTGATGATTCTGGGAATCGTTGGCGCTTTTATGCCCGTACTCCCCGGTCCAATTACTGGATGGGTTGGATTATTACTGCTTCATCTCACCAAAGTTGTCCCGATAGATTGGACCTTCTTGAGTATTACCCTCGTCATTGCTGTTCTTATTTATGTTCTAGATTATATCATCCCGGCCCTTGGAGCCAAAAAGTTTGGTGGCAGTAGGTATGGGATATACGGAACTACTTTTGGATTAGTAATCGGACTTATTTTCTTTCCCCCTTATGGAATCATAATTGGACCATTTTTTGGTGCTTTGACAGGTGAATTACTCTATGACTCCAATGACTCGCAAAGAGCACTCAGAGCTGCTTTTGGCGCTCTAATTGGATTTCTATTTTCTACAGGACTAAAATTTGCTGTAGGGGTCATTTATTGTTTACTATTCCTCACTATTGTCTGGGATTACAAATACCAGTTCTTTTAAAAGAATACTCATGATCCTTTTTCTGTTTCCTTAAAAAATGACTAAAATCCATTTATCACCCATTCATTTTTAGTGTGCTAGCGTCACTTTTAATAAGTGTCCCGCTTGGTCAAATTTTAAACCGTTTTTGCCTAGGAACCAGAAGATACGATGAGTCCAAACAAAAAAAGCAACCCATGAATGGGAAGCTTTCCATTGGCTAACAAAACCACGATACCGTCTGTAACGATATCATTGCAGCATTACAACATGCTGTCTGTTCAAAACAACATGGCAAATATACTTGTTTTTTTAGAGTTCACGAGCCTTTTTTAATTTTTTAGTATTTACTCCTTTGAGTTATTGATTATCTTAGCCACTTTAAATGATCGCATAAAAACATCTAAAATGCAATTATCAGAGCAAGAAGTTGTACGCAGAGAAAAACTGGCTCGCTTACGTAAAATGGGCATTGATCCATATCCAGCAGACCTATACCCTTTAGATACTAATTCAAAAAAAATAAAAGATCAGTTTGTAGAAGGTAAAAAAGTAGTCATTGCTGGTAGATTAATGTCTAGACGAATCCAAGGAAAAGCTTCTTTTGCTGAATTACAGGATGCTAGTGGTAGAATACAAGTATACTTCAACAGAGATGAAATCTGTACAGGTGAAGATAAAACGCTATATAATGATGTTTACAAGAAACTACTAGATATTGGTGATTTTATTGGTATCGAAGGTGAACTTTTTACTACCAAAGTAGGGGAAAAAACAGTGATGGTGAAACATTTTACCTTATTAAGTAAAGCACTAAAACCACTACCACTCCCCAAAAAAGATGGAGATGGAAACACCTATGATGAATTTAACGACCCCGAACTGCGTTACCGCCAACGTTATGCAGACTTGGTAGTAAACCCACACGTAAAAGACGTTTTTATAAAAAGGACAAAGCTGTTTAACGCTATGCGATCTTTTTTTAATAAGGCGGGATATGTAGAAGTAGAGACCCCTATTTTACAACCGATTCCCGGAGGAGCCGCTGCGCGACCATTTATTACCCACCACAATTCTCTGGACATTCCCCTGTATATGAGAATCGCCAATGAACTGTACTTAAAAAGACTCATCGTAGGTGGTTTTGACGGTGTTTACGAGTTCTCAAAAAACTTTCGAAATGAGGGAATGGATAGAACCCATAATCCTGAGTTCACCGCCATGGAGATCTACGTAGCCTATAAAGATTACAACTGGATGATGAACTTTTGTGAACAGCTATTAGAGCATTGTGCTCTAGCCGTTAACGGAACTACCAAGGCAACTTTCGGAGAACATGAAGTGGACTTTAAAGCTCCTTATGCTCGAATTACCATGATAGATTCTATCAAGCATTTCACTGGATTTGACATTGCTGGAAAATCTGAAAACGACATTCGAGAAGCTGCCAAATCAATGGGAATTGAGGTTGATGATACCATGGGTAAAGGCAAACTGATCGACGAAATTTTTGGTGAAAAATGTGAAGGAAATTACATCCAACCTACTTTTATTACAGACTACCCAAAAGAAATGAGTCCTTTGTGCAAGGCACACAGAAATCACCCAGAATTGACAGAGCGTTTCGAATTAATGGTCTGTGGAAAAGAAATTGCCAATGCATACTCTGAGTTAAACGATCCCATTGACCAAAGAGAACGCTTTGAAGCTCAGCTAAAACTGTCAGATCGCGGTGATGATGAAGCCATGTTCATCGATCAAGATTTCCTTAGAGCGCTGGAGTTTGGT
>JABSPP010000095.1 GCA_013214275.1 Flavobacteriaceae bacterium | reverse complement strand
TTTCTACTTAAGGAGTTACCATGTCTTTTATCCAATCAAAAATAGAACATTCATTTTTTTTTAACAAGCTGGTGCTAATTTTTTATTCCTTTATTCGACAATGGTTAAAATCATAGCCGCTTATCGGTATACTACGTTTGATGTACCTGATACTATCCTGTATTAGAAAAATCCAGGGCTAACGCACCATAAATCTCATCTCTGATAATCAGCGTTTTGTATATTATCTCGATTTTTAAGCGATAAAAAATTAAGACATATCATTTTACTTATTTTTAGTAAAATCACTAATTCGTTAACAAATCATCAGTAAATATACATTGGGATTGATGAAAATAAGAAAATGATAAATCAAAATATTTTATGGTGCGTCTGCCCTGAAAATTTTGTGTTTTCTTTTCAAAAAATCAAAAAATAAAGTAACTTTGCACGCGCTTGTGGTCTCGTAATTTATGGGCAAACTCATGCAAAGTTACATTTTGACTACAGCGTTAAACGGTGATTGTAGCTCAGCTGGTTAGAGCGCTGGATTGTGGTTCCAGAGGTCGCCGGTTCGAACCCGGTCTTTCACCCCAAAGCTCCTCTAGTAATAAAGGAGCTTTTTCTTTTATATTTGTCAATGTTTGATGAATATATGAACTCCATGGATACATATTGTTCCCTATCTAAAATAGAAATTTAGCAGCAAGTGATGGCGGAGTGACATTTCAACTTTTAGAAGATCAATATCTTAGAAAAACCTATTGCGAGAATTGCCAAAAATAGCTTTTCACTTGTTTAAAACTATACTAACCTTCAAGCACTTCATCGCACCTGTCGCAGAGGTATTGGTTTCTAATTAACCAATCCTCTTACAAGGGTTTCACAAATGAAATTCCTTTACGCTAGCTAGCCTTTAATCTTATTTTTAAACTGATTAAATTTTGACTCCTGTTTCTTGGGGTAGCTGTTGTTGGTCATATCTACATCCGCAGTCTCTAGATCTGGATCAATGGTAATGTTTATAATTTCCTTATCAGACTTTATAACTTTACTCACTTCCTGATCGTTGAATCTCCATATTTGTGCAGGATATACTTTTCGTTCTTTAGTTCCGTCTTTATATGTAAACTCAGCAATAATGGGCATAACCAATCCACCGGGCTTGTTAAATGTAATTTCATAAAAGAAATTAGACCCTGCCTTTTTTGCATTTTCAGGAGTAAATGTCAACCCCTCTGAGGTATCTTCAATAAAGCGAATCACTTTATCACCATCTTCGGCATAAAATTTCTTTACCCCTTTAATTCCGATATCCGTTACATCTGTGGTATAGAACCAGCCTCTCCAAAACCAATCCAAATCCATGGCAGAGGCATCTTCCATAGACCTAAAGAAATCTGCAGGAGTAGGATGTTTAAATTTCCATCTCTGAGCATAAGTTTTAAAAGCGTGATCAAAAAGTTCAGGTCCCATAATGGTCTCTCGTAGGATGTACAATGCTGTAGCAGGTTTTCCGTAAGCATTGTTACCAAAGCTATATACGTTATCACCTTTAGACATGATAGGTGCTATGGTAGATTGATCACCACTCATATAACCAACTATATTTTTGGGCAGGCCTCTGCGAATGGGAAAATTGGGATCGTAATCTAATTCTGCTAAAATTTCAACAAAAGAGTTTAACCCCTCATCCATCCATGTCCACTGACGCTCATCGGAGTTCACAATCATTGGGAAAAAGTTGTGTCCAACCTCGTGTATTGTTACCTTAATCATTCTGTATTTCATACGATCTGAATACCCGCCGTCTGGTAAATCTGGTCTTCCGGGATTAAAAGCCATTTGTGGGTATTCCATACCCATCTGACCATCAACCGATACAGCCTTATGATAAGGATAATCAAATGTATATCTAGAGTAGGTCTTCAACGTTTGCGCTGTAGCCAGCGTAGAATGATCTCCATACAAAGGATTGGCTTCCTTAGAATACAATGAATAAGCCATGACTGTCTTTCCGTTGATATCAACAGCCATTCCATCCCAAATAAATTTTCTTGAGGTGGCAAAAGCATAATCACGAACATTTTCAGCAAAAAACTTCCAAGTTTTAGTTCTTCTAGAGCGCTTGTTTTCCATTTTAATTGCTTCCTCTTGGGTATGGATTACCACAGGAGTATCAAAAGAAGATTTCGCTTCAACCAACCTCTTTAGCTGTTTCTTTGTAAGAACTTCTTTCTCATTTTGTAGGACGCCAGTTGCTTGTAAAATATGATCCGAAGGAACAGTGATATTTACTGCAAAATCACCAAACTCTAAAGCAAATTCACTTCGTCCCCAAAACTGATCGTTTTGCCAACCTTCAACATTATCGTAAACACACAATCTAGGATAGAATTGTGCAATAACATAATTGTTATTCCCATCTTCAGGAAAATGCTCATACCCAGAACGACCTCGATGAACTCTATGATTATTGATTCGATACCACCACGATATTTTAAATTCAAATTTTTCTCCAGATGCCAATGGTTTGGGTAAGTTAATCCGCATCATGGTCTGGTTGATGGTATGTGATAATTCTCTTCCATCAATATGAGTCACACTCATAATATGAAATCCACCATCAAAAGGTTCAGCAAAATCTAGGGTATACCTTTTTTTATCGATTTTGGTATTCATTTTACTTGGTGTAATATCACCAGTTTTAGAATCTTTAGCTCTTCTGTTTTGATCCAATTGCACCCACAGATAAGAAAGAGTATCCTCAGAATTGTTGTGATAGGTGATGGTTTCGTTTCCTGTAATTTTTTGATTGTCGTCATCTAAGACAATATCCATCACATAATCAACTTGCTGCTGAGTGTAATGAACTCCGGGTGCTCCTGAAGCTGTTCGTTGACTGTTAGGAGTAGCCAACAAATCCTTCATCTGTCGGAATTTATTTTGATTGGTATGACCCTTCTGAGTTTTAGTTTGCGTCGTTTGAGAATGAACAGCCATGGAAAAACACATGACCATTAAAAGTAGAGAAGTTAATTTCTTCATGGTTTTAAAGTTAAGAATTGACTAAAATAACTAAAAAAGTGGAACTGAGTTTATCAAATAGCCATATAAATATCGTTGAAGAATCAAACGATATCAACAGATGGATGTTTATAATTCGTTCAGATTAGAATGGTAAATAAATTTACATTTTGGGTAAAAATATCATACGACAAAAGAACCCTTTAATTCCATCAAATAAAATGAACTGAAACTAATCTTTTATTTTTTCTTTAAATGTATCAAATTTAGATTCTTGCTTTTTAGGCCAACTATTGTTAGACATGTCAATATCAGCTGTTTCTAAATCAGGATCGACAGTAAAATTGATCACCTATTTGGCAGTGGCAAATACTCTCTTCGCTTCCTCGTCATTTTTCATCCAGATCTGAGCAGGAAAAGTTTGTCTTTCTTTTGTCCCATCAGCATAGGTCATTTCAACAATAAGTGGAAGGACTAACCCGCCTGGTTTTTCAAAAGTAACTTGATACATGTATTTTGGAGTATCTTTCAGTGACATTTTTTCTTCCTCGCTAAGGGTTGCAATGTAATCAGTTAAACTCTCAGGATTTACAGCATCCTCTTTTTTATCGGTCATAAAGACAAGCGGTCCTTGACTTTTAAAATATTCTGGGTACTGTTCCATCAACTGTTGAGATCTCTCATTTGGTTTGTCGGTTAAATACAAAGGCTTCACCTCTTTAATTCCTACATCGTTGTAATCTGTAGTATAGAACCATCCTCTCCAAAACCAATCTAGATCCATAGCAGAAGCATCTTCCATCGTTCTAAAGAAATCTGCTGGCGTTGGATGTTTAAACATCCAGCGCTGAGCATAAGTTCTAAATGCATAATCAAATAGTTCTGGTCCCATAATCGTCTGTCGCAACATATACAGTCCAGCAGCCGGCTTTGTATACGCATTAGGGCCAAAGTTTTTTACATAATCTCCTTGCGACATAATAGGCGAGAGGTTCTCTTGATCAATACTCATATACCTCACAATATCCTTTGGGAGGTTTCCTGTAAAGAAATTAGGGTCGTAATCCAGTTCTGCTAAGATTTCAACAAAGGAGTTAATTCCCTCGTCCATCCATGTCCATTGACGTTCGTCTGAATTGACAATCATAGGGAAGAAGTTATGTCCAACCTCATGGGTAATTACTCCAATCATTCCCCTCTTCGTTCTCTCTGAATACGTTCCGTCGGGATTTGGTCTTCCGTAGTTAAAGCAGATCATAGGATATTCCATTCCCTGTCTATCAGCATGAACAGAAATTGCTTTGCTGTACGGGTAATCGAAAGTCATTTTGGAGTATTCTTCCAAGGTATTGGCGACAACCCTTGTAGAGTGCTCTTCCCACAAAGGATTTCCTTCTTTGGGATATAACGAAATGGCCATTACAGTCTTTCCATTAATATTCACAGCCATGGCGTCCCAAATGTATTTCCTTGAAGATGCCCAGGCAAAATCTCTCACATTTTTTGCGTTAAAATGCCAAGTTTTTGTTTTGTTAGACCTGTTCTTTTCTGCCGCTTCAGCTTCCTCTTGTGTCACGATAAAGACAGGATCTGTAAAAGATGTTCTTGCTTGTTCAAAACGTTTGCGCTGTTCTTTAGACAAAACTTTCTTTGGGTTTTGTAACTCGCCTGTAGCCTCTAAAACGTGGTCAGCAGGAACGGTAATCCTCACATCATAATCACCAAACTCTAGAGCCCACTCACTACGTCCCCAGAATTGCATATTCTGCCAGCCTTCTACATTATCATAGACTGCTAGTCTAGGAAAGAACTGGGCTATGGTGTAGTTGTTGTTTCCGTCGGGGAATGACTCAAAGCCAGACCTACCACCGTCTATTACCGAATTATTGATGAGGTAATTCCATTGAATGCTAAATTGATAACTCTTTGACGGAGCCAACGGTTCTGGCAAGTTAATTCTCATCATTGTGCGGTTAATCGTATGTGAGAGTGCACTTCCATCAGCTTTTTTTACAGCTTGGATTTTAAAACCGAAATCTTTTCCATTACTTAGATAGTCGTCTTTGTACTTGCTGGTAGAGATAAAAGGACGAGCGCCCTGCGATTGTGCCAAGGGCGTTTTAGAATCTGGCGCTCTCATATTTTGGTCTAGCTGCACCCATAAGTACTCTAGATAATCGTTGGAGTTGTTGTGATACGTAATGATCTCATTCCCATAAATACGATTGGTTTTCTCATCTAATACAATGTCCATTACATAATCCACCTTCTGCTGTGTGTATTCATACCCAGGAGCACCAGAAGCATTTCTCTGATTATTGGGTGTTGGCAATACATCTTTAAGTTGTCTAAATTTATTTTGATCAGTATGACCTTTTTGTGGATTTTTAGAGGTACTCTGGCCTACAGTTATGGTAGATGAAATGATGGTACAAAGTACGAATAAGGCTATTTTTCTCATGCGCTTTAATGAAATTAAAAATGTTCGTGAAATTAATGATTCAAGGCCTGAAACTTAGAAAAATGTTAAAACTTTAACAAAGCTTTATCATTTGTTTTGTCAAGGATTTTACTCATCTTTTTCTCACCCACTTTTAGCTTGACAATATTTTGCTGGTCTTTGAAGTATTGGCACAGTATGGTATTTTCAATTTCTAGAGATTGAAGCGTTTTCACATTGTTTATTTCCAGATAAAAATAAACAAGATCACCCTCATATTCCTTTCCTAAATAGGTGAAGGGTTGCTCTTTACCCTCAATCCTGAACTTGAGTTTATCCTTTAGATATGTTGCAAAATACACATCAGAGTCTTTCAACTCGTTTTTTGTTGTGAGTTGAAGATCGATATTGTAATCGCTGTTCAAAGCGAGTTCAATATCATCCATAAATACATTGATGATCATCTGAAAACTGTTTTCCTTTTCATCATATACAATTTCAGTCATACTGAGGTAGTACTTGTGAGCAGAAAAAGCCAACAAAGGAATAATGAAGATCAGGAGAGCTCTTTTATAAAATTGCATAGGCTATTCTTCCTCTTGTAGGATCATGACATACTTTTTGCTTTCAACTCTTAAAATATTAATAAGCTCTATCTTGCGATTTTGTTGATAAAGGTCTTCTATGCCTAGAGGATTACAATATTCCAAGAAGTGATAATATTTCTCTGGTGGAATAAGGAGGTCCTCCTCAAAGAATTTCTCACCAAATTCACTAATCAATAATTTGGGAAAGGCAAGCTGAAAATCTACTTTTTTTCTCAAGGCCCACAATTTTTCAGAATTTTTAAACGTAATATAAGCCATTCCGCCAGCGCCAACCCCAGCAAAAAAAGCAGTGGGATCTACAATTACTTCAGGAGGTCTTACCTTAGAATCAATAAAATCACCATCATAAATAACATCCATATCCTCTCCAGAAAAATCCATGACCCTCTTTAAAGCCGCTCCTTTTCTATCAACAGGTGTTTTTTTACGATCCAAGCTAATAAAGCCGTCTAAATCGTGGGTTTTTAGATCAAATTCTTCAAGCTCTACGGTCT
>JABSPP010000094.1 GCA_013214275.1 Flavobacteriaceae bacterium | reverse complement strand
TAAACAATCTTCCATAAATTTCTCCTCCAATAGGCATTTGGATCGGATTACCAGTAGCAACCACTTCTTGACCTCTTTGAAGACCATCGGTAGCATCCATGGAGATCGTTCGAACAGTATCTTCACCAACATGCTGTTGTACTTCTAGCACGAGCAGAGATCCATCAGTTCGCTTAATTTCTAGTGAATCATAAATCTTTGGAAGCTCGGCGTCCTGAGTATTAAATTCCACATCAATTACTGGACCAATAATCTGAGAAACTTTTCCTGTTATTGTAGGCATTATTTTAACTTTAATAATTGAAAATCTAATGAGAGAAAAGCTCTCATATTTTGGCTGCAAAGGTAATCGATTTCAATGAAAAAGGAAAAGTTTTTTAAATTATATTCATCGGCTAAAATGAAGTAAAAAAAAGTCTCGCTAAATGCGAGACTTTTAATAATTATATGAATAAACTAAAGATTAATTATTTGTAACTTTAATTTCTACTCTTCTATTTTTTGCTCTACCAGATCTTGACTTATTGTCACCAGCTGGAACAGTAGATCCGAATCCTTTGGTTGATAATCTTGAAGCATCAATACCAGCTTTTTCTAGATATGCCTTCACAGCATTGGCTCTTTTGACTGACAATTCATCATTAAATTTATCAGAACCTGTAATGTCAGCATGACCTTCAACTAAGAAAGTAGCCTTTGGATATTCCTTCATAATTTTAGCAATCTCGTCAAGTGTTGTAGATACTCCCTTTTTGAATTTTGAAGTTGATGAATCAAATAAAATTGTTTTAGCAAAGCTTTCTAATTCCTTTTCTGCTTTCGGAGTTATGATAGGTAGTGGACAACCGTCATTAGATGCTGGGCCAACTTTGTCTTTACAGTTGTCATCTTTATCTAGTACACCATCGCCATCGGTATCAGGCCATGGGCATCCTCCGTTAGCTGAAGGTCCTGCAACTGTAGCACATTTGTCATTTTTATCTATAATTCCATCGCCATCGGTATCGGGGCAACCATTGTTAGCTTTTGTTCCTTTAGCATTAGGACACATATCATCTTTATCAGCAATTCCGTCTTCGTCAGCATCAGGACATCCGTTAAGGACTGGCAATCCAGCCGCATTAGGGCAAGCATCTTCTGAATCTTTAATGCCATCTCCATCAGAATCTGGACATCCATTAAATTCTGGCAGACCTGCTACTTCCGGGCAAGCATCTTTTTTATCATATATCCCATCTCCATCAGTATCCTTTCCACCAAATTTAATAGCTAAGCCTAAAGAATGTTGGTAGTGAGTTGGGATTCTATTAGCAAACTGCTGCTTTGTACCAGACTGATAAACAAAACCTAGCGTTTCTGACAACCATATATTAAATCCAAAGCCATAAGAAAAAACACTTTCTCGTTCACCATCTAAGGAGGCATATCCACCACCTGCGTATATGAATGGATTAAAATATTGAGTAGTTCCTCCAAATATTTTCCCAACTAAGGCATCCAAATCGTATTTCAAATTAGCATCGATAGAGTAGTAAATTAATTTATCTGATGTAGAAGTTCCTGGTGCTGATGAATAATATGAACTTGTAATCCTATTGAAAGATCCTGCAAATTGTAGCGTAAATCCGTCATCCAAGTACTTCTCCGCTGATATTCTGGATAGTGATGGAAATACATCCCAGTCTCGTGTACCATAGTAGTCTTTCAGATGGTCTCCGAATGCTGACCCTAGTCTAGCATCAAAGGCATTCATTCCAATACTGATAGCCCACGGGTTGTCTTCGTCCTGAGCATTTAAGTTACTAACTGCTGCAAGTGTAAAAATTGCCATCACAGCTAATTTTAGTGATTTCATTTATTGATAATTTAAATTAAATATTTTCTTTAATTAACTACAAAAGTAACTTGTTCGTCACTAATAACAAAAACAAATCTACAAAAACTTATGTCAAATGCAAGTTTTAGTCTTTCAGATAACATTGAGTTCGCTGCCTATTTTAATAAATGCGTCAATAGCTTTGTCAAGGTGTTCTAATGTGTGAGCTGCTGATAGTTGAACTCTTATCCTTGCTTTTCCCCTTGGCACCACAGGATAGAAGAATCCTATTACATAAATCCCTTCCTCCAGAAGCTTGTCGGCCATTACTTGAGAGAGCTGTGCATCATACAGCATTACTGGTACGATTGCTGAGTCTGCACCAACAAGATCAAAACCTGCTTTTTCCATCTCACGTCTAAAGTAGTTTGTATTCCATTCTAATTGATCTCTTAAAGAAGTATCATTAGATATTAGTTCGAAAACTTTTAGAGAAGCCCCTACGATGGCTGGCGCCAATGAATTAGAGAACAGGTAAGGTCTAGACCTTTGTCTTAGCAGTTCGATAATTTCCTTCTTTCCAGTGGTATATCCCCCCATAGCACCTCCCAGTGCTTTTCCTAACGTTCCAGTGACAATGTCTACCCTGCCTAGCACATTTTTTAGCTCTAATGTTCCTCTACCTGTCTTACCTATAAATCCTGCTGCATGACATTCATCTACCATTACCAAGGCATCATACGTGTCTGCTAAGTCACAAATCTCATCGAGTTTTGCCACAATGCCGTCCATGGAAAAAACACCATCTGTAACAATAATTTTGAATCGATGTTGCTGTTTGGAAGCAGCGATCAATTGCTCTTCTAGTGATTCCATATTATTATTATCATAACGGTATCTAGCAGCCTTACACAAACGAACACCATCAATGATAGAAGCATGATTTAAACTGTCAGAAATAATCGCATCCTCTTTGCCAAGTATTGGTTCAAACACCCCTCCATTAGCATCAAAGGCTGCAGCATATAATATGGTGTCTTCTGTATGATAGAACTTAGCAATCTCGGCTTCTAGCTGCTTGTGGATGTCTTGAGTTCCACAAATAAAACGCACTGAAGACATTCCGAATCCATGCGATCCCAAAGTGTCTTTGGCTGCTTGAATAACCTTAGGGTTGTTAGACAACCCCAAATAATTATTAGCGCAGAAATTAATGACTTCCTCACCTGTAGATATTCGTATGACAGCATCTTGTGAAGACGTAATAATTCGCTCAGACTTATATAACCCAGCTTTTTTGATAGCTTCTAATTCTTGTAAGAGATGTTCTTTGATTTTTCCGTACATATATGAATTGTAATATTGATTTGTTTTGCGCAGTAAAAATAATTTAAATTTCTTCCACTAGAATTGAATCATTCATGTAAACTAAGATCTTTTTATCAACACAATAATTTAGCCCTTCCAGAGCATGTGCATATTTCTCTACTTGTCTTTTATGGGTCTCTAACATACGACCCGTTTTATAATCGATGATCGTTACTTTTCTGTGATCTCCCACAACCAATCGGTCAGGAATAATGCTTTGTCCTGATGCATTTATAATCTCCCTTTCATTATACACAATCCCATTTCCAGAAAAATAAGGGGCTAACTTCTCATTATATATAATCTCTTTGATAAGTGATGTAATTGTAGTCTTATTCATATACTCAAACCGCCCGCTGCTTTCATAGGAGTCAATCACCTGATCTAGATCTTCATGGGTATATATTTTGGACATCATTTCATGGATTAAGTCGCCATAACGAATAGCTTCACCCCTAGATGTCCCCCACAAAGCAGAAGAGCTCGCCAATAAGTTAATATGGTGGTGTTTCCAAGAGGAACTTATAAATCGAGAAGTCTGACTACTTTTTTGAGAAAGTACTCTTTTCTTCGATAGGCGATGAGGATTGCCAAAAGTATATTCATGTTGATGATCCCTCCACAAGCCTTTATCTTTCAAAAAAGAAATAAATATCCCTGAATAAAATTGTGGATTTTCTTTTCCATACCGATCAAGCTTTTTTTGAGTGACTACAAAAAGCTGTTCCACGGCTCTAGTCATAGCAACATATAAAAGGTTAAAATTGTCTAGCTCCAGAGCTTCACGTCTAGTTTGATACAAAAACTGTCCTTCTTCGCCCGTGAGTGAAAGATCTTTATTAAAATTTACCATAAACTCTGGGAAATTTTCTACGGCTTTCAACCAAACTTTTGGTTTAATCTCTTTGTAAATATCCAAGTCACAAGGGAAGATAACAATAGGAAACTCCAACCCCTTAGACTTGTGTATCGTCATAATCCTCAAAGCATTTTTATTCTCTGGACTTACCACGCTCAACTGATTCTTTTTTTCATTCCAAAAGTCCAAAATATCTTGTACATCTGCCTCTTTTTTTTGTTGGGTTAAAACCTCATCTAAAAAAAATTGAACATATGCATCTGGTGTTTCTTGAAGTTGAAATGTACGAATAATCTGCTCCACTTTTTCGTACAAAGGAAGCTGGTGATATTCCAAAAGATCAAAAACACACCCTAGTTGTTCTATTTCTTCAACAAAATCGTAAATATCTAGATGAACATATTTTTCAAAGAACAGGTGTTTTTCTTCCGTAACTTCTAAAAAGTCATGTAGGAAACACAATACGTTAAAAAGACTTTCCTGATCATTCGAAAACAAGATATATCGCATAAAATTAATCAAGAAGTTTACCTTGCTACTATTGGCTAAAAGAAGCGTTTCGGAAGAAACAATCTCAATGTCATTTTCTGATAGAAGATGAGCAACGGCAATTCCTTCTTTCTTTTTTCTAACCAACACACAAACATCATTTAGATCATATCCATCATCCAGATGTTGAATGATCTCAAGAACCTTTCTAGCATAGATATTTGCATCTGCTGTCTCCTCCTCTTTTTCTAGAAAAGATATAGAAACATGACCTCCCTTTTTTTCATTTTCTTTTTGAAAGGATTTTTGATGAAATAATGCCCTATACGTTGGTTCATGGATGAATTTAGAAACATGGAGAGACAGCTCATTGTTAAATTTGATAATCTCACTATAACTCCTGTAGTTTGTTTCCAGTGCCAAAACTTCTTTCGGAATTAAAAAAGGATTTACAGATTCATCGTTATCAGACCCCAAACCAATAAACTGCTCGGCTTTACCCCCTCGCCATCTATAAATCGCCTGTTTCCCATCTCCAACAAGTAGTAAACTTGTGTGCTCCTGAGACAATGCATTTCCAATCAGAGGAATAAGATTTTGCCACTGTAAGATAGAAGTATCTTGCATTTCGTCTATAAAAAAGTGCATGAATTTCTGTCCAATCCGCTCGTAGATAAAAGGTGCAGGTTGATTTTGGATCTCCTCAGAAATTAGCTGATTAAACTCACTATGAAACCGTAAATTTTGGTCCGTTTTAATGGAGTTCAATTCTTGATTTATATGATTTAAAACCGCCAGAGGGACAATACTTTGAAGCAGTAATTTACCCTTTAGATACTCCTTAAAGACATCGTTATAGTATTTTTTTGATTCAAGATAAAGCAATTTTAACTCATCATATACAGAGGCAATTTCATCCTTAGTTTTTTCAGATGCTTTAGAGTTGTGCAAATGCCTATCATTTTCAAAACTGGCATTCAAACGCCCTTCGAACCTTAAATCAGCTGTTTTTAGAAATCTCAATTTCGTGAGTTTTATAAAATGCTTAGGACACTCGCCGTTATACATAAAATCACTATGATTTAACCCTTTATCAGCAATAATTTGCAAGCCCTTTTCCCCCATTTTTTTTAACCTACATTCAGTCTCATACATTGCTTTTTTTACTTTTTTGCTTATTGCCTTAAAATCTGAAATAGATTTTTCAGACAATTGCTTAAAATAACGAGCATCATCCTCATTCAGGAGCACTCTAGAAAACTCAGTAAGATCATGAACAATATTCCACGAGGTATCATTATCAGATTTTTCCAAAGAATAATCAATCAAAAGTCGCGTTAACTCTCCATCAGAGCCAATTTTTGCCACCAGCAGTTCCACTGCCTGACTCAAAATGCTTTGCGCATCCATTTCAACTTCAAAGTTGTGACTCAAACCTAAATCAAAGGCAAAACTCTTAATCACTCTGTAAGTAAAACTATCAATAGTAGTAATGTTAAAAGCAGTATAATTCTGCAGAATTGCTTCAAGAATGCTCCTGCTCCTTTTTTGGAGTACTGCCCTTTCTAGTCCAGTTTCCTGTTCAATTAGCTCCCCTAAAACAGGGATTTCACCTCCCGAAAACCCTTTTAAACCCTCTAGAACACGCTCCTTCATTTCTGTTGCAGCCTTATTCGTAAACGTAATAGCTAAAACCCTTTGGAAAGAGAAAATATCTTCACTAGTAAGGAGGATTTTAAGATATTCTTTAACCAACGTAAAAGTCTTTCCGCTACCAGCAGATGCATTATATACGTGAAAAGTAGAGGCCGTATGCAACAAAAAAAATTTAATGCAAAATACAAAATAGAGACGACAGACAGGTCGTTTTTTGTAGATTAATCCCAACTCATGATACCATTTTTGGTGCTATTGTACACATCAGAAAAAATAATATCAAAATACAGGTTTCAACGGAGTTTATTTAGGGCGTTCCCTTTCAGGTCGCGCTATCCGCTATATCTTTTTTGCCTTGTCAGGACAAAAAAGGATGCCGCTTTTATCGCTAACGCACCATTGTAC
>JABSPP010000093.1 GCA_013214275.1 Flavobacteriaceae bacterium | reverse complement strand
CCACAATAATGATTCCTGAAATGTAGGATGGCATGAACCAGTTGAGTTTTACCCAGTATATGGGCGTGATAAGCATAAACCCAATAAATGTAGGAAGGAAAAATGCCAGCAGAAAACGTGTCTTTTCGCTTGGTAGTTTGAATTTGGTAACGACTTTTTTAATGTGTTTAAACGCCATAACTATAAAGGCAAAAAAAAGTGTGGGAAGGAGTAATAAGAGCTGGTGTGCTAGTGCTCCTAATAGAAAGTTTGGGTGGAATTTAAATTTGGAAATCTCCCCAGTTCTTGCTGAAGATTGAAAGGTAAAGGATGCAAATTCGTTTTGGTAGTTCCACCACCAAACTGGGAATGTTACTCCTATGGAAATTACCAATGAAATCCATAACCACGGAGAGAGATAAAGTTTCCTGTAATTGTTTGAAAACAGGAGAAATGCAATTAAGCCAAATTGAAGTAGTATTCCGGTATATTTACTTACAAAGGCCAATCCCATGGTGATTCCTGCTAGTATCCAATACCATTTTTTGTGTTGAAATATGGCACGGTATAAACACAGGATGCTAAGTGTCCAGAATAACATTAAAGGAACATCTGGGGTTGAATTAAATGAAAGTATGGAGATAAAGATGGTAGATACAAGCAGCAACATTGCATTCTGAGCTTTCCACTTTGGTAAGAATATTAAGACAAGCTTATGAAAACTGTATATGGTAAGTGAGGTGATAAAAAAATCTGTGAATTTAACAACAAAAACAGATTGCCCGAGGACTTCAGAAAACAATCGCAAAAGATATCCAATCATTCCGGGATGATCAAAATAAGAGAGGGAGAGGTTTTGACCATATAGGTAATAGTAAGCATCCTGAGGCATTAACCCCATGAATGGGAGCAATACTAACCTAAAAAACTGAAACCCAAGAATCCAACTTAATGTGGGATGTTTCTTGAGTGTAGAGATAATTTTATTCATCCAATAAATCGGGTCTTAGTTGCTGTGTTCTTTCAAGAGCTTTCTCTGATCGCCACGTTTCTATTTTGGGAAAGTTCCCCGACAAAAGAATATCAGGAACTTTCATCCCTTGGAATATTGCTGGTCTGGTATATACTGGTGGTGATAGTAGGTTATCTTGAAAGGAGTCTGTTAATGCTGAAGTTTCATCACCTAAAACTTCAGGAATAAGTCGGATAACACTGTCACAAAGGACAGCTGCTGCCAGTTCTCCTCCTGTTAGCACATAATCTCCAATAGAAATTTCCATCGTAATATACTTATCTCGAATCCGTTGGTCAACACCTTTATAATGGCCTGTGAGAATTAAAATCTGTTTTTTTAAAGAGAGTGCATTGGAGACCGGTTGTGTGAGTGTTTTTGCATCTGGTGTCATATAGATCACCTCATCATACTCTCTTTCTGCAAGTAGCTTTTCGATACATGTTGCTATGGGTTCAATCATTAAAACCATTCCTGCACCACCACCATACTGATAATCGTCTATTTGACGATAGTTTCCCAAACCGTAATTTCTTAAATCTTGGAGATGAACTTCGGCTAGTCCTTTGTCTATAGCTCTTTTGATCATTGAGTGGTTGAAAGGGCTCTCTAGTAGTTCTGGTGCTACTGTGATAATATCGATTCTCATGCAACAAATGTACAAGTTTTGAGAAATATTAAGTCAACCGATCGTATTGTAGCAAGTCTAAAAGATCATCAGAAGATACTTTTTGTGTCTATTTCTAACCTAGCCCGTTTGAAAATAGAGAATTTCTCAAAACAAAAGATTCTAGAAGTATTGCCGTATTCTACTCGTCGATTTTGTCTTTTGTGTGAACAACATCATCCATGGTATAATTTTTTTGCAGAAATCATTCGATTTTTATTGAACATATCTTTTTTTAACTGGATATTGGAAAAGCCATAGGAGTCTAGAAGTTGTATCATTTCGTTTCCTAGAAACTCATTGATTTCAAAAAATAGCAGTCCGTTGTGATTCAAATGTAATTTTGAAAGTTGAGCAATTTTACGGTAGAAAACTAGCGGGTCTTTGTCTTCGACAAATAAAGCCTTTTGTGGCTCGAAATTTAGAACATTCTCATGCATTAACTCTTTTTCTAGTTCTCTTACATAGGGCGGATTGGATATGATGATATCATAGGTTTTTGGAAGCGATGTTGTAGCGAGGATATCTTGCGTGATAAATTCTACTGCTACTTTGTTACGTTTTGCATTTTCTTGTGCTGTATCAATCGCTTTTTTTGAAATATCAATAGCAGAAACATTTGCACTGACAAGGTTCTTTTTTAGGCTAATAGAAATGCAGCCACTTCCTGTTCCAATATCCAATATAGATAATGGGTTAGTGATGCCTTTCCCTTCTATTTCCCTAGCACTTCTAATGACCCAATCAACGAGTTCTTCTGTTTCAGGTCTTGGAATCAAAACATGCTGGTTGACATCAAAGGGATATCCAAAAAATTCGGTGTTACCTATAATATATTGTATAGGTTCGTGTGTTTTAAGTCGATGTATGACATCGGTGATAGTTCTTATTTTTTCTGATGGAATTACTAGTTTAGGTCTTGTGACTATATCGATTCGCTGTAATCCCAGATATTCCTTTAAAATTATTGTTAGCAGTGATTGTATTTCTGTGGAGGGATACAGTATTGACAGTTCTGAGTAGATATGCTCTTTGAGTTGTATTAGAGTCATAGCTTTTTAATCATCCATACATCACAAGAGTGATGGCTGGTATTTCCCATCGGACTTTTGATTTCTGTAAATCCTTTTTTGGCATATAATTTTTGTGCCGCCTTCATATTGGCAATGGTTTCAAGATAGCATTGATCAAAACCAAACTCTCTTGCTTTTTTTAGACACAGATCGATCATTTTTGATCCCAAACCTCTTCCTCTAGCAATGGGCAGAAAATACATTTTTTGAAGCTCACAGATATTCCCTTTATAATAATCTAATTGCGCTACCCCACCACCACCTACTACTTTTCCATCGTGTTCTAACACATAATAAATAGCTTTAGGCTTTTTGTAGTTAGCATAGAGATCATCCAAGGCCTTGTCCTCATAGGCAGTGCCTTTGAGAGGTGCCCCCATTTCTATGATGACATCTCTGACAATTTGAGCCATTTCCAGATTGTCTTTTGCTGTTATTTCTCTGATGATAAATTCCGATGCTATCATTTAATCCATTATTTTTGTACATCACAAGTTACCTATTTTTTGAACCACGAGCAATACATGAGAAGGTGCCTTGGATTGGCACAAAAAGGGATTGGAACAACCAGACCAAATCCTTCTGTAGGTGCTGTTATTGTCGCTGATAATACCATTATTGGCGAGGGGTTTACAAGTCCATTCGGTGGAAATCATGCCGAGGTGAATGCCATTGCATCGGTGAAGGATCTAACATTTTTAAAAAGAGCCACCATGTACGTGACTCTAGAGCCTTGCTCGCATCATGGAAAAACACCACCATGCTCAGATCTAATTCTCGAGAAAGGGATTCTAAGAGTGGTAATTGGCTGTATTGACACAAATTCTCTGGTTGCTGGTCGGGGAATTAAAAAATTAAAAAAAGGAGGATGTGAGGTCATTGTGGGGATTTTAGAAGAAGAATGTAAGGAACACCATCGACGGTTTTTCACCTTTCATAACAAGAAGAGACCCTACATAATCCTAAAATGGGCAGCTACCTCAGACAGGTTTATTGCACCAACATACAGAAAAGAGAGAGCACCTGTATGGATTACAAATATACGATCACGACAATTGGTACACCAATGGCGAGCAGAGGAGCACGGGATTTTAGTAGGGACAAATACAGTCCTAAAAGATAATCCAAAGTTAAATGTGCGTCTATGGAAAGGCCAGAACCCCATCCGAATTATCATAGATAAAACCTTAAAAATACACAAAGAGGCTTATGTCTATGATTGTTCTGTAAAAACAATTTTTATTTGTGATATTCTTACAAAAGAACACTCAGAGGCTGTATCTTCTGAAAAAAATAGTCCCAAATGCATTTTTGAACGGGTTGATTTTTCCAAGCCACTAGGCATCCAAGTTTGCAGGGTATTACACAAGCATCAAATCCAATCACTGATTGTTGAGGGTGGCACACGGACACTTCAGACTTTTATCAATGAAGACCTGTGGGATGAAGCTCGTGTTTTTACAAGTGATGTTTTATTTGGTGACGGTGTAAGAGCACCTGAGTTACTAGAGAAGGCAGTAGAGGATCGAGATATAGGCAGCGACAATTTAAAAACCTATAAAAATGATCAAGAATATAGTCTTTGATTTTGGAGATGTTTTCATCAACTTAGATAAAACAGCTACGAGGAAGGCTTTTGAAGATTTGAAAATTTCGAAGTTGTCAGACGATGAGGAATATATGCTAATTCAATATGAATTGGGGAATGTATCCACAGAACAATTTGTCACAAGATTTTTAAAATATCAGGATTCAGTATCTTCAGAAAAAGAGTTGATCGATGCTTGGAATGCCATATTAAAAGATTTTCCAACATATCGACTCGATTTCATCAAGAAATTAAATACATCAAAAAGATATCGCTTGTTTTTACTTAGTAACACAAACGACCTGCATATCTCTTGGATTCAAAAAGAATGGGGTATCAAAAAATACTGTGAATTTAAGTCATGTTTTGAAAAGTTTTACCTCTCACACGAAATTTGCCTTAGAAAACCAAATGCTAACATTTACGAGTTTGTATTGAACGAAAATCATTTGAGAGCTCATGAGACCCTGTTCATCGATGATACAAAAGATCATACTGATGCCGCAAAAAAGCTGGGAATCCATGTTTGGAATATAGATCCTCTTGTTGAAGATGTGGTAAATTTATGGACTAGAAAAGAATTTCAACAATGATATATCTTGTCATTAGTATCGCTATTTCTAGCACACTCTTTGTCATCTTTAAGTTATTTGAGATCTTCAAAATCGATACCTTACAAGCCATTGTTGTTAACTACCTAGTGGCGGCTATACTTGGATTCTACCTGTCTGAACTTCCGGTTAACATAGCAGAAATAACTCATCAGTCTTGGTTTATTGGTGCTCTGATACTAGGTGTATTGTTTATTACAGTATTCCACTTAATGGCAGTAACATCTCAGCGAAACGGATTATCTGTTGCTTCTGTAGCCAGTAAAATGTCATTGATCATTGGTGTCATTTTTGGAATTGTGTATTACAAAGAGAATTTCAACTATATCAAGATTGTAGGGATCGTTCTTGCATTGTTAGCTGTTTATTTGACGTCAATTAAAAAAGCACGGGGCACGACGGGAGGTAGTAGGAGTGACTTTCTCTTTCCTTTATTGGTATTTCTGGGTTCTGGGTGTATTGACACTAGTTTAAAATTTATTGAAACCAGTTATGTACAAGAAGGAGGCGTTCCAATATTTTCAGCAACAATCTTTGCCATTGCTTTTCTGTTAGGCTTCATTTTTGTTATCATCAAAATGGTTAGAGGGATTTTCACCTTTCATTATAAAAATATTCTAGGTGGAATTATACTTGGAATCCCCAACTATTTTTCTATTGTTTATTTGCTAAAGGCGTTAGGTACAGATGGAATAGAAAGCTCTACAGCATTTACTGTGAACAATGTAGGTATCGTTGTTTTATCCACCTTATTAGGATTATTTCTCTTTCATGAAAGACTGTCGCTTAAAAACTGGCTGGGGATTTTTACAGCAGTGCTGAGTGTTTACTTGGTTTTTTATTATGGATGACACTTACAAAACATTGGAAAAACCATCAGAAGAAACTCTTTTCAAAGATCGGAATAGTAAGTTTTTTGGGTATGCATTTCCGATAGCAACCGAGACAGATGTCTCTCTGCGATTAGATTTACTAAAAAAGAAGCATCACTCGGCAAGACATTTTTGTTATGCTTGGCAACTGGGAACAGCAGCCATAAAATACAGAGTGAATGACGACGGAGAACCCAATCATACTGCTGGTATGCCTATTTATGGACAAATTCAATCATTTCAGCTTACAAATATTTTAGTTGTATCTGTGCGGTACTTTGGAGGAATAAAACTAGGTGCTGGTGGACTTGTGAATGCTTATAGAAATTCGGCTAGATTAGCTATTGAAGCTAGTCTCATTATTAAAAAAACGATAGATCTTTCATTTGAATTACATTTTGAATATGATATGATGGGTAAGGTGATGAAAATTATTCGAAAACATCAACTTAAAATTAGCGCACAAGAACTAGCAAGAACATGTAAGATATGCATCAAAGTTCGTAAGTCAGATGCAGCTAAAATTTTGGGAATTTTTGAGTGTATGTATCCGTTAACTATACGTCAGTTAGAAGTCTAATTTATCTAAAATATAATCTGGACATTTAATGGGTTTATTTGTTTTCATATCCACAAAAGCAAGCACTGAATTTCCTGTTGATATCTTTTCCTTATTTTGGTTGATGATTTCATAGTCAAATTCAATTTTCACCATGGGTTTTTTTCTCAGTGAGACAGAGATCGTTAGTAGGTCATCATACATTGCAGACTTTAGAAATTTAAAACTCAAACTAATAACAGGAAGCATTGTACCATTCTCTTCCATCTCTTTGTAGGTAACACCTAGGTTACGCAACCACTCTGTTCTAGCTACTTCAAAGT
>JABSPP010000092.1 GCA_013214275.1 Flavobacteriaceae bacterium | reverse complement strand
TCTTATTGCAATAAAGAATATCTCCAAAAATACATTGATGAGTACTTCTTTCGGTTCAATCGAAGAAACCACAGGGCTTCAATATTGGATAAGATAATAAAACGCTGTGCAATGCATGAGCCTGTGGCTATAAGAGAACTAAAACTAATTGAGACCTAAATGGGTAACCCTATAATTAAATATTAAATAGTTAGTATCAATTTAAACGAGTGAAATATACTGAGAGGGTTATTGATGAGAAGATTCAGGGGAAAGCTCTGATTACTGATCTTAGAGAAGGTAATATAAAAAAACTTTTTATTGAGAGTTATGGTTGTCAAATGAATATGAATGACAGCGAAATTGTAGCGTCCATTCTCTCAAATGAAGGTTATAACACCACTCAAGATCTAAAAGATGCTGATTTAGTGTTGGTCAATACGTGCTCTATTCGAGAGAAAGCAGAGACTACTGTCCGAAATCGGTTGAAAAAATATGATCATGCCAAAAAATACAACCCTAAGATGAAGGTTGGTGTTTTAGGTTGTATGGCAGAGCGTCTGAAAGAAAAGTTTCTGGAAGAAGAAAAAATAGTTGACCTTGTTGTAGGTCCAGATGCTTACCGTGACCTCCCTAAATTAATCAAGGAAGTTGATGCTGGACGCGATGCGGTAAACGTCATCTTATCCAAAGACGAAACTTATGGAGATGTCTCTCCGGTGCGATTAAATTCTAATGGTGTTTTCGCGTTTGTTTCTATCACACGTGGGTGTGATAACATGTGTACGTTCTGCGTAGTCCCTTTCACTAGAGGTCGAGAACGAAGTCGTGACCCAAGAAGTATCATAGAAGAAATTCGCTCAATGGAGGAGAAAAATTATAAAGAAATTACGTTGTTAGGTCAAAACGTAGATAGTTATTTGTGGTATGGTGGAGGTTTGAAAAAAGATTTCAAAAAAGCATCTGAATTGGCACGAGCAACAGCAGTCGATTTTGCCCAACTACTTGATATGTGTGCTATTGAATTTCCAAAAATGCGTTTTCGTTTTTCTACATCTAACCCACAAGATATGACTTTGGATGTGATTCATGTGATGGCTAAACACAAAAACATCTGCAAGTATATACATCTTCCTGTACAAAGTGGAAGTAACAGGATGCTTAAGCTAATGAATCGTCAACATACCCGAGAGGAATATATACGTTTAGTCAACAAAATATATGAAATCATTCCAGAGATGGCGCTAAGTCAAGACATGATTGCTGGATTCTGTGGTGAAACAGAGCAGGATCATCAAGATACACTGGACTTAATGGAACATGTAAAGTATAGCTTCGGTTTCATGTTTGCATATTCTGAAAGGCCTGGCACTCTTGCTGCTAAAAAAATGGAAGACACTGTTCCTCTTGCAGTTAAGAAACGTCGATTACAGGAAATCATCCATTTACAGCAACAACACAGTTTACATAGAGCGAAAGAACAGGTAGGGCAAATACAGGAGGTATTAATAGAGGGAACATCAAAAAAATCTGATTTGCATTGGAAAGGACGTAATACGCAGAATACTGTTGTTGTATTCCCCAAAGAACACTATAAGATGGGAGATTTTGTTCATGTGAAAATTGAAAATTGTACCTCTAACACCTTGTTGGGAACAGCAATAAACTATTCTGATAACAATTAGTATTGCATTATGGAGAACTTACAAGCTATTAAACAACGGTTTGGGATCATTGGTAATAATACGCAACTCAATAGAGCCTTAGAGAAGGCTACCCGGGTTGCACCTACAGATATCTCTGTATTGGTCACTGGTGAAAGTGGTGTTGGTAAGGAAAATATTCCGAAAATCATTCATTCGCTATCACACAGAAAACATGCAAAATACATTGCAGTAAACTGTGGTGCTATTCCAGAGGGGACCATAGATAGTGAGTTATTTGGTCATGAAAAAGGAGCATTTACAGGAGCTACTTCTTCCCGTAAAGGATATTTTGAAGTTGCTGATGGGGGAACTATCTTCTTGGATGAAGTTGGTGAGCTTCCTCTGACCACTCAGGTTCGGCTACTCCGTGTACTAGAAAACGGTGAGTTTATAAAGGTGGGGTCATCACAAGTTCAGAAAACTAACGTGAGAATTGTTGCTGCAACTAATATTCAAATGCAAAATGCAATTGCTAAAGAAAAGTTTAGAGAGGACTTGTATTATCGCTTGAGTACCATAGAAATCTCACTCCCTCCTTTAAGAGAGCGTAATGGGGATATTCATCTGTTATTTAGAAAGTTTGCAGCAGATTTTGCCCAAAAATATAGAATGCCTACTATACGTCTAGATGAAAATGCGACAAATTTACTTCTACATTACCGTTTCCCAGGCAACATCCGTCAACTGCGAAATATCGCAGAGCAGATTTCTGTAGTGGAGGAGAATAGGGTAATTACCGCAGAAAAACTGAGCCAGTATTTGCCCGATTATTCTGGGCAATTACCAGCTGTTATCGGTCAAACATCAAGTCAAAATGACTTTGCCACAGAAAGAGATATCATGTACAAGATTTTGTTTGATATGCGTAACGACATTAATGATTTGAAAAAGCTCACTCTTGATTTGATGCAAAATGGGAATTCTGAAGAGGTGCAAGCTGAAAATCATCAATTGATTCAAAAAATTTATCACGATCAAAACGATACAACTCATCCTGTTGAAGTATTGCAAATTCCTCAACAATCCTCGCAAGACACTTATGATTTTATAGAAACCATAGAAGAAGATGAAAACCTATCTCTTCAAGAGAAGGAAGTTGAAATGATCAAAAGATCCCTGAAGAAATATAAGAAAAGAAAATTGGCAGCTAAAGAACTGGGTATTTCGGAACGAACTTTGTATAGAAAAATCAAGCAATACGATTTATAATATTCTAACTTTATGAAAGAAAAATTAAAATATAGTGTCTATTTTGTTGTACTATTAACAATGTACTCCTGTGGAATTTACAAACTCAACACAGGAAACGTAGGTGATGCCAAAACAATTCAAGTTGATTTTTTCCCCAATCAAGCAGCACTGATAGAACCGACTTTGAGTCAGCGTTTCACTCAAGACATGCAGGATTTATTTTTGCGCCAGACCAATCTAGATCTTGTAAACAATAATGGTGATCTTCGTTTTGAAGGGGAAATTACCCAATATAGAGTAAATCCAATGGCAGCTACTGCCCAACAAACTGCAGCTCAAAACCGACTGACGATTACAGTAAATGTTCGTTTTTACAATCGGTTAAAAGAGGAAGATGACTTTGAAAAACAATTTTCTTTTTACTCAGATTTTGATGCTAATGCACAACTCACTGGAGGTGTTTTAGATGCAGCACTAGAGGAAATCCTTGAGCGTATTATTCAAGATATTTTTAACGCCTCTATTGCAAAATGGTAATTGGTGTAAAAACATATACTACATTACTCTCTCATCCAGAGCTTATAAAAGATGAGCAAGTTTCTGACTTAAGATCTATCATTAAAAAGTTTCCATACTTTCAATCTGCAAGAGCACTCTATCTAAGGAGTTTGAAGAATCAGGACAGCTTCCGGTACAATAACGAATTAAAAATTACCGCAGCATACACAACCGACAGGGCCGTCTTATTTGATTTTATTACTTCTTCACAGATTGAACCTCGTGAAAATGTTCATCAGCAAATTTCTAGTATGATTTTGGAAGAGATTCCAGTTATTGCGGAAGATGTTATCGGGGAAGCCAGAAATGAGTTAAGTATGGGGAAACCCATCCGCTTTACCTCTAGAGAGGTTTATTCTTTTAACGAATGGTTACAATTATCAGCGAAAAAGCCTATTGCCAGAGAGAAAGAAAAATCACCGAGTAAGTCTGATATTATAGATCAATTTATTAAAAATAATCCTAAAATTCCACCACCAGAAAAAGGAGAAAAAATGGTGGTGAAGTCCACTAAGGATACAATGGATAATTCTTTAACAACACAAACATTGGCTAGGGTTTATCTTGAACAAAAAAAATACGCAAAAGCCATAAAAGCCTATGAGATATTAAGTTTGAAATATCCAGAAAAAAGTGGTTTCTTTGCTGACCAAGTTAAAAGTATAAAAGTTTTACAAAAGAATGCGATATGACTAGCTATACAATCTTTTTAATATTGATCTTAATCATTGCAATTGCGTTGATTTTAATCGTAATGGTTCAGAACCCTAAAGGAGGTGGATTGTCTTCCACTTTTGGGGGTGGTGGAGGTTCTTCTGTAGGAGGTGTACAGAGCACAAATAACTTTTTAGATAGAACGACGTGGACATTAGCTATTGCGATGTTTGCTCTAATTTTACTTGCAAACTACGCGATTCCAAGGGAAGATGATAAAGGAATTAACATTGATAATACTCTAAATGAAGTGAATACTGTTCCAGCTCCATCACCTGACAAAGAGTTACCTCCGTCAACTAACGACTCTGAATAAAAAATAAAGTACTACAAAAATGCCAACAAATGACATGTTGGCATTTTTTTTTATGAGAATCCTAAGCTAGTATTGGCCATCTTGAAAATATGACAGTTTCAATTCATTGGCATAATTTCTGACTATTAAGAATCCAGAATTTAAATTAAAACTAAAACAATTATGAATATGGGATTAAATATCCAACCTCTGGCAGATAGAGTTCTCGTTGAACCTGCTGCAGCCGAAACAACTACCGCTTCAGGGATTATTATTCCAGATACTGCAAAGGAAAAACCACAAAAAGGGATCGTGGTTGCCATTGGTACTGGTAAAAAAGATGAACCTTTGACTGTAAAAGTTGGTGACAACATTTTGTATGGCAAGTATGGTGGTACAGAATTGAAGTTAGAAGGAAAAGACTATTTAATGATGCGTGAAAGCGACATCTTAGCAATAATTTAATATTAAAAACGAATCAAAATGGCAAAAGATATAAAATTTGATGTAGATGCTAGAGATGGACTCAAAAAAGGAGTTGATGCTCTGGCAAATGCAGTTAAAGTAACGCTAGGACCAAAGGGAAGAAACGTAATTATCTCTAAATCATTTGGAGCTCCAACTGTCACTAAAGATGGGGTTTCTGTGGCTAAAGAAATTGAGCTAGAGGATGAACTCGAGAACATGGGTGCTCAAATGGTGAAAGAAGTAGCTTCAAAAACAAATGATTTAGCTGGTGACGGTACTACAACTGCCACTGTTTTGGCACAAGCAATTGTGAAAGAAGGGCTAAAGAACGTTGCAGCTGGAGCAAATCCCATGGATCTGAAAAGAGGTATTGATAAGGCAGTGAATGCCATCACTTCCGATCTTGAAGAACAAGCTCAAAAAGTTGGTGATGCTTCAGAAAAAATTCAACAAGTTGCTACTATTTCATCCAACAATGATAGCACTATTGGAGAATTAATTGCTACTGCATTTGGAAAGGTAGGCAAGGAAGGGGTAATTACCGTTGAAGAAGCCAAAGGAACAGATACCTATGTTGATGTAGTTGAAGGAATGCAGTTTGATAGAGGGTATTTATCACCTTATTTTGTAACTGATGCTGATAAAATGATTGCTGATTTAGAAAATCCCTACATTCTTTTGTTTGACAAAAAGATTTCTAATCTTCAGGAAATTCTTCCCATTTTAGAACCTGTTGCTCAGTCTGGAAGACCTTTACTAATCATTGCTGAAGATGTAGAGGGTCAGGCTTTAGCTACTCTCGTAGTGAATAAATTAAGAGGAGGACTAAAAATTGCCGCGGTGAAGGCTCCTGGTTTTGGTGATCGAAGAAAAGCCATGTTGGAAGATATTGCCATCCTTACCAATGGAACTGTTATTTCTGAGGAGAGAGGTTTTTCGCTTGAAAATGCAACATTGGATTTGTTGGGAACAGCTGAGACGGTAACCATTGACAAAGACAACACTACTATTGTGAACGGAAATGGAGATCAGGATGCGATTAAGGCTAGAGTGAACCAGATTAAAGCTCAAATTGAAACAACTACTTCTGACTATGACAAAGAAAAACTCCAAGAACGCCTCGCGAAATTAGCTGGTGGAGTGGCAGTCTTGTATGTAGGTGCTGCTTCTGAAGTTGAAATGAAAGAAAAGAAAGATCGTGTAGATGATGCTTTGCACGCTACCCGAGCTGCTGTAGAGGAAGGCATTGTTGCTGGTGGTGGAGTTGCTCTCGTAAGAGCTAAAAAGGTATTGGAAAAAATAGCAACAGATAATCTTGATGAAACTACGGGAGTACAGATTGTAAACAGAGCAATTGAGTCTCCGTTAAGAACTATTGTTGAGAATGCAGGTGGTGAAGGATCTGTTGTTATCAATAAAGTTCTGGAAGGTAAGAAAGGTTTTGGCTATGATGCCAAGTCAGATGAATACGTAGATATGCTAGAAGCTGGAATTATTGACCCTAAAAAGGTGACCAGAGTTGCTCTAGAAAATGCAGCTTCAGTTGCTGGAATGATCTTAACTACAGAATGCGCCTTGGTAGATATTAAAGAAGATACACCTGCTGGTGGTGGCGGAATGCCTCCAATGGGTGGTGGAATGCCAGGCATGATGTAACTTGTTGTAAGATTATTTTATATACAGTTAAAGCCCTTTGCCATCTTGACAAAGGGCTTTTTTGAGTTTTATGTGTTTGTTTTTAACACTAATTGTAAGGTATTCAATGATCTCTTGGCAATTGACGATTGGATAAAAGCGACTCACGCTCGATGATTATTTATCAAAAAAAAGGGATCTTGAATATTGCGTTAGCCCTTATGTTTGTACTATCTAAACCAAAGTTAAGTGTTTATCTTTCCATCAATATCATACAAATACG
>JABSPP010000091.1 GCA_013214275.1 Flavobacteriaceae bacterium | reverse complement strand
TGGAAATTTTGTCTCCGGGTGATCAGTTGATCGTTTGGCGCCTCGACAGACTTGGGCGCTCTATGTCTCATCTTATTAATTTAATTGAATCCCTGATTGAAAAAAAGATCGGTTTCAAATCTATTCAGGATGGGGCAATAGATACAACGACTGCTTCAGGTGAGCTGATGTTTAATATTTTCAGTGCACTTTCTCAGTTTGAAAGACGGTTAATACAAGAACGAACAAACGCAGGGTTGGCAGCGGCAAGGGCAAGAGGTCGAAATGGTGGTCGTCCTAAAACGGGTATTAACAATTCAAAAGTTCAGATGGCAAAGCAGATGCACTTGAATAATTCTCTGTCAGTAGAATCTATCTGCGAATCACTTTCAATATCCCGCGCAACTTTCTATCGATATTTGGCTATGAAGAGTTAAACTTCAATTATGAAATTAACAAGAAACATAAAACCTTTATAGTTCAGTTGGTTATTTAATAACACATCAAGTATACAAGAATAGATATTTCGCTTGAAAGCCCCATTGTATAAGAGGTACAAAGGAGTCTATCGACAAACCGTTCTTTTATTTAATCGACCCTTATTACGGGCCTTATGGAAGCGTCCTCGGAATTTAGATGCGCAAAAAATAAAGAATTAGTTAGTGGGTAACACTTATTCGGATCAGGTCGAGTAGAACGACCAGACCCGTGGTACAACAGTTATACGAGAGCATAAAAATGTAGGGGGCATTTCAAAAAAAGTTGATCTCTCTTAGTTCCCAATACTAATGGAACATGGGGTTGCAAGATACATTTTGGACACACCTCGTTATTTTACCCCCAACTTTTTTATGCTATCCATATACGAATACCGAGAAGATAATGGGTGATCCACTTCAACAACTGTTATCGTCAAGATTAAATACTATGGTTTGGACTCAATTAATGCCCTAAAATTAGAATGTAAAATTTCTTGAGCATTAGATGGGGCTACATCCCATATGCGACTTAAGCCTATGACCGCCGATTCTACATCCCAAGGCATTAGAGGTTTCCCTGAACCTTTGGCGAAAGGCCCATCACTTTCCGTTAATATTCTATCTTTGGGTATACACTCCACCATTTCTATCGACCTTTTTGATTTTAACATAGCAGGGCCTACACTGAACCAAGCATTCCTATCAATTGCTTTTTGAAGTTCTCTTTTCCCGCCTGTAAACCAATGAAAAACAGGAATTCCAGCATCTGGGTGTTCATCAAGAATATCTATTACATCGCTAGCTGCTCGCCTGCTATGCAAAGAAATTATTTTACCTCCAGAGTTACTACAAGATTTTAAGATATGCCTTAAGACTGCTAATTGAGACGTTTTATACTTTGCAAATTCTGGAGTGCCATCTAAACCGACCTCTCCAACATAATCAGTTTCATTGATAAAAATATCAAACAACGGAAGCTCAGAGATCCGTTCATGAGCTATCTGAGGGTGAAGGCCAAGAGCTGTTTTGATGCGTGAATAGAGCTTTGCAATAGAGGATGTCCCTGTCCAAGCACTAGGGGTTGTTGTAACTGACAAAACGTACATTTTTCGTCTCTCAATTTCTTTAACAACTTTATTTGGCTCAGGATACAAGTCTATATGGGCATGGAAATCGATCATTCAGCACCTTGATAATTGAGAAACCCTTCAATTTCTCCAAGCCCTCTCTTAATCATTTCAGCTAGCTTGTCTTTATCTTCAACCAAAGACGAACTTATCGATGCGCCAAGCCATCTTTGAATTCCTTGTTCCTTAGCATCAGCTATTGCTAAAAGCATAGATCGAACATCATCAAAACCAGCATGTTTTGCATCTTGAATGCTTAAATCATCATAGAAGTACGTTGTAAAATCACTATCATCTTTCCAAGCTAAAAATGATGAACGCCTAACCATGCAAGGGACACATCTGCCACAGTGTACATATTTTCCCTCAACTTTGTTCACTAAAATACGACCACAACTAGTTGCCTTCCCTATCAGGGATGACATCAGTTCTTGATTTTTACACTCTTTTAGCATTTCACCTTTTGTTTTATGCCGATAAGGATTAACAATCGTTACATTAAGATTTGCGTTATTCAAAACTTGCTGCAACAACCCTATAACTACTGGATGCGTAGTTCTGGTACTTAAACTACCAACACGATTGGTGGTTAATGAGGGATTTATAGAAATAAAACCGTTTTCACAAACATATAGAGGAACATTATTTCCTTCTTTATATGATTTCAGTGACGTGGCTACAAGAACCCCATAGGCCATAAAAATAATTGATCTTGCTCTTTGGGATTGAGGCCGTTCTTTGTTAGGTATCCTCACATTATGATTTGCTTGGAAACTGTTTAGGCCTGCGCCCACTTCCTTGGCAAAATAACTCTGAATATCCGTATCGGGGGCTACTTTTTGACTAACCGTATATGGCTTTTTACCATCCGCAACCAGATCAATTACTCCAATGAGGCTGTCTACTCCGCCAGAGAGTAACGCTGCGCTATCTTCATTTGGAAAAACAGGTGATTTTGGTGGTGTTGGTAGTAACCCTCCATCAATAAAATTTAGACTCCATCTATCTGTTGTCAAAAAAGCTAATAAATCTTGCAATATAGAAACATTATCTTGCCAAAACTCTGGATCGTTTACTGAAATAGTTAATTCAAAAGACCTAGTCCAGCCATCAGGACTAAGATTTCTATGGCCTGCGGAATCCGCGCTAATTACTGCTAGTGCGATGGATAAAAAATCCCAAGCTCTCGATTCAGGAACAAGTTTTTTACGCTGCACTTCATTTTTAAGGGCACTTCCAATAGAGCCTTGGCAACCCTTATTAGCCCGAGCATATAAAATAACATCAAGATCAGACTCCCTTGAGTCAAAATCGAAATCAGAAAGGGCGCAAGTAATCTTCATTCCGCGTACCCCTCAAAGACTTCACATGTCTCTCTAATCGAATTTTGTACAATGCCAACCACCGTATTATTTGTAATTACATGACCTATTTCTTTTAAACTTCGAAAGGCCGAATAAACTGTTTCTCGGACATAATCCTTTATCTCCTTTAATCGCCCAAGGGCGGAAGAAGTGTTGCGAGCTTTTTCTCGAATACATTTACCTAGATCTAAATCTATACGCCGAAAGACGTCTCCCGACACGAAGCGCTCTATCGCCAGCTCTTTCTGTTCCGCCGATAAATCATTTAAATTAGCATTAGGATACGCATTTAACAAATCGGCTAATGCATCTTTGATTGACTCACGGCTTGCTTCGGTATCCTGTGTGCCATCTACAGGAGCAACAGCTTCAACAATGATATCCATAACCTCATACGCAGTTTTTCCTGACAAAGCAGCAGGGTCGAGCGCGCTGCCTTCTCCGGAATAGCGATTATTATCTCCAGTAGAAAGTGCCGAAAATAGTGACTGTGCGGTTATTGCTGTCCCTGCTAGCCTACGGGTCGCCGTTGCGCTTCCGCCATACCCTTTCCGAACATATTGCCCCAGCCCTTTCTTCATACTAGAACTGTCGCCAGTTCGAGCGTAATCCCCCATACTTCTTCTTGCCCCACCAAAGCGAGACGGTGGCGCTATAGGGGAATCTTTATTACCTTCCTGACCTGATGAACTCTCATTTCCGTCCGCAGGTGGTGTTGTTGACGTATCAGGTGCATTATCTGGAGTGTCTCCATCAACACCTGCATCAGGTTGCTGAGACGACGGTATATCGGGAGTCCATGGAGGAACCATGGGAGATCCCGAAGGAGAGCCGTTACTTGATTGTGAGGTTCCCATTATTTCTCCTTGAATTAATTGAATTTTTCACAGGTTTACCAACATCTTCATCATCTAACCAGTAATCGAATAAGCTAATAGCCCAAGTTTCGCCATCAAGTTTTGGAACAATGCTTGCTTTTACTTGGGCTGCTGGTCGATCTTTCAAAAAACCTACCAAACGCTGTGCTTGAGCAGGGTCTGTTTGCGCGATCAAAATGCACGGATCTAGTATTGGAGGAGTTCCCCATTCTTGCTCTTGATGTGCCTTGGCTAATAATCGATCCATGATGACAGAAAGTTCAGGCTTCTGAATGTTTTGTAGCTGTTCTCGCGTACTGGAGGCCATATCAGGGTGTTCAAGATACGCTTGGAGAATTTCTGCCGCCTCTGGCGACAAACGATCTGCTGGCGTAATCAGAGGAGCATGCTCTCGGCTTACATATAGTGCTCCGCGTAAATCTTGACCTCCTAATTGGGGTGACAATCTGAGCCACTCTAAGGCAAAGGCATCATCCCAAGGAGCATTAAGTTCAGGAGTATTTCCTGTGCTTATGCTCTCTTCCCAAAGAGATATGAATATTGGCTTACCGTCATCGCTCTCAGTAACCGCCTTAATCAACTCGGCATAGGCTTTTGGGTTTCCACACCTTTCAAACAGGAGTATTTTTGCAAGAGATGCTTCATCCACAGTAACACCTTGGGACTTTGCCATGGCCATGCGTATTGAGAGGGCATTCATGAAACGCTTTATTAGTCTCGGATTTCCAGAAATTCCTGTAGCGCTGGTCATAAGTGGGGCTAACCTATCAGCCTCATCCAATTTGGCAACAAGTTCATCGGGTAACTCTACATTCAATTCGCGCAGAAATTTAAGATCAACTCGTTTTCCTTGCCATGTTTTGCTTAATTGCTCACATACACCCAAACGTAAACTTTCTTTTTGATCATCACTTAAGTTGCTATTTTCTACGTATAGCAACATCATGTATGCGCGAACTTCCTGCGTACCTAGAGGCGGTACACGAATAGGTACTTGAATTAACTTGTCAAAATAGTTGGTGACAATTTCGTCCTCAATGCCTTGGAAGTGACGCTTAACAGCGTGCTTTATCATTTGATCGTCAGCCGCTATAACAAAAGCAGTGTGCTTCAGAAATAGTAGAAGACGGATGGCTTCAAGCGTAGATATAGTGGTCTCAGGCAAACATCTATCTAAATCATCTATTAAAACTACGAGAGTAACGCCCATATCTTGCAGTGTTTCTTCGAAACTCTGTCTGAGGGCTTCTATTTTTTGGGGAGGCGTAGTTATGCGCTTAGGTGAGATTAAGCTCTTGGCATTACCTGAGACTTTCTGTGCGACATCCTCTGCCATCTGAAGGTCGGACTGATCTACATCTCCATGAACTAGTCTTTCGCCTGTATCAATTAATTCTATGACCAGACCAACAGGAGGCAATACCAACCCTAGAGAAATGGCAGTATTTGCTGTCATTTTAATCGCACGAAACCAATCCACTCTGACCAACAGGTCTTTTGCTTTATCAAGCCCAGTCTGTCTAGCTTCAGCCTCTTTTAGCAAAGTTGAAGCAACAACTTCGATCAAAGCAGCCCTAGCATCATCATATCCTTGATATAACCAAGCATTAAATTCGACAAAAACATACTTATTTTCCCCAGACGATTGGGACTCATCAGACTTCTTTAACTCATTTCGAATAAGCTTAATCATCGAGGATTTTCCGATACCCCACGCACCTGAAACACCTATTGATACTGGTTTTTCGTTGGCATCTTCAATAACTTGAGAAACAGTCTTTGCAACACTACCAAAGTTCAAATAGTCGTGTTCAGTTTCGTTATCTGTCCACATTAATATTTAGCTCCTGAATTAATATAAAGGAACATTTCTTTGACTTTATCGTTACTGCTCCAGCTATTCATAGCACTTTCCATTTCAGTTAACTTCCTAACTTACAAATATAATATTTCCATCAGACATAGTCTGCTTAGGGTCCAGGCTGTGTGAAAATTATTTTGAACTAGCATGCTTAGCCAATATCAATGAAAAAGCGCACCGGAGATTAAAATCTAGACCGAGTTTAGCCATTAATTTACGGTTGAAGCACATAGTTATTATGGCACAGGGAGTTTTTACATAACCTGAGTCGTAAGAATACATTAAGCTTTTTCGTTACTTACGTCAACAATGCGTACTTAGAAAGACAAATGGTAAAGTTCAGGTTATAAGTCTTGGCCAGCATTAGTTACTTATTTGATTAGCACTAAAATTATCGAACATATGCAAGGAGAGATTGTCTAATTAATTGGAAGGTCCACATATTTGTAGCGTCCGGCAAAATCCGTTTAATATTATATGAAGCCAATAATTAAACTATTTTTCGTTTAATTATTGGGGACTCATCATGAAATTTAGAAGCAAAAAAGAATGGATAACCATTGCAGGTTACTGTCAACAAAATAACATTGCAACGGCTAGCTTTTATAGCGCTAGAGTTAAGTTCATCGGCAAAAACACTGATAATAACGGGTCCTGTGCATAGATGCATAAAAAATCGCATAGTATATTTAAGTGTCATATATATATTTCACTTTTTACCCGTTATGAATGTTTTTATATCTTAGCTGGAAGCCTTAATATACCTATGCTTGAGGATTTGATTAATAACAAAGTTCAATTTTTGAAGTGTTGTTTTTTGTTCTCGTTGTCTTTAATATCATGGGGAGTTTTGTTTCTTATTTTTGGTTAAAAGAAAAATATTCAACGCATTTCGAATGAACTTCTTATTTCCGCTTTTGGCACAAAAGCCGTCCTTTTGAGGCGCCTTTTTAGTATCAACAAAAGGTCTTCTATGTGGTAGCTACTGTCCTTTTGATTTTAATTTAACAAGTCAAAGGTTTCTGTTTTGTGCTCTTATCTAAGGGACTGTTCTGTGCGCATTGGAGACATCAGCGAAAAAAATTTATCAATACTTTTTCTAATACGTTATTATGTTTTTTTAAATAAAATGTAACCTTATAAGATAGCTAACCTTGCGCGGTCAACATATTAAGCTGTTAGCTGCTTAAAGGTAACGTATTCTGCACTGTCGGGTGAATGTCGGGAGAAATTCGTAACCGACATTA
>JABSPP010000090.1 GCA_013214275.1 Flavobacteriaceae bacterium | reverse complement strand
ATGATTGTCGTATTTGTATGATATTGATGGAAAGATAAACACTTAACTTTGGTTTAGATAGTACAAACATAAGGGCTTACGCGACAATAAATGAATCCTTCTCGATTCAATGATAAAGCAGAAATCACCTAAGAAAAGTATTGCAAACTGTTTATTTAAAACCCATCCTGAACATCACATTAGACCAACTATTAAGATCTTTAGTCTTTTTACCAGTTCTACAGGTTGTTAAAGAGAACTTTATAAAATTCTTAACAAGTCTAGTTCAGAGAACATCTTAAATTGCGCGAATAAATCCGTTATAAGCAAAAACTATCATGAATTTTAGAATGATACGCATGCTCATATCTTTCGTATTCATCACTACGATTGTTGGCATTCACCATACAGAAGCACAAAGAAAAAAGAAAAAGAAAAAGGGAAAAAGTGAATTGGTCATTCCAAAACCAAAACCAAAACCAAAGACCAAAACCATAGCAAGTCTTACCAAAAAGAGCAAGAAAATTGAAGGCCTTTTCACCATATTCCAAGACACTATAACAGGTGATGTAAAACTGTTAATTAAAGAAGACCAACTTAATAAAGACTTTATCTATTTTGCTCAGATTGCCGATGGTGTTACCGAAGCAGGGAATTTTAGGGGTTCGTATCGCGGATCTTCTATTTTTAATGTGAGAAAATATTTCAATAAAATTGAAATTGTAGCCCCAAACACTAATTTTTACTTTGACCCTAACAATGCCATTTCCAAAGCTGCCAAGGCAAATACTAGCGATGCAACAATCGCAAGTAGTAAAATCTTAGCTACCGATAAAAAGAAAGGTGAGTACTTAATTGACGCCAATGGCCTGTTTCTCTCCGAAGTACTGACAAGAATCAAAGCCCCTCGATTTCCCGGACGCTCTCCATTTGCATTTTCATTAGGACGATTTGACAAAGGAAAATCGAAGATCAATGAAATTAAAAATTATCCTAAAAACACCAATCTAAAAACAGAATATGTTTACAATAATCCAAGTGTTTTAAACGGTGGATCTAACGCCATTGCAGATGGAAGAAATGTTTCCATTAAAGTATTCCATACATTGATGAGTATGCCAGAAGAAGGTTATGAACCTAGGATGGACGATGCAAGAGTTGGTTACTTTTTAACCCAAACCAATGATATGACAGAAACAAGAACTGTGAACTACCGAGACATGATTCATCGATGGAGATTGATAAAAAAAGATCCTAATGCTGCCATATCTGAACCTGTGACTCCAATTACATGGTGGATTGAAAACACCACACCCATAGCATGGAGAGAAACCATCAAAGAAGGAGTGTTAGCATGGAATAAAGCTTTCGAAAAAGCTGGATTCAAAAATGCAATGGTTGTAAAAGTACAACCTGATGATGCTAGCTGGGATGCTGGTGATATTAGATACAACGTGCTGCGTTGGACCTCCTCCCCTAACCCACCATTTGGTGGTTATGGCCCAAGCTTTGTAAACCCCAAAACAGGTGAGATTTTGGGCGCTGACATTATGCTTGAATACGTTCACTTTACCAATAGAGTTTTCGCAGACAAATTATACAATGATCCAAGTGCCAATATGCAAATAGGTCTAGAAACCGAAGAACAATTAGAAATAGAAGAATACCAAGAAAAAAATGATCAGATGCTTTGTTCTATGGGATATTTTTTGCACGAAAGTTTGATGTTAGGAAACACCGTTCTAGAGGCTACAGGAGCATCTGAATTAGAAATGGAGACATTAAAAAAAGAGGGGATGAAATCTCTGGTCATGCATGAAGTAGGTCATACACTTGGATTAAATCACAATATGAAGGCCAGTCAATTATTTTCTCCAGAGCAACTCGCAGATGCCGATTTTATCAAAGGGAAAGCATTAACAGGTTCTGTCATGGATTATGCTGGGATTAATCTCACAAATGACAGGACAAAACAAGGTCAGTATTATGATATGGCTGTTGGACCCTACGATATATGGGCCATTCAGTTTGGGTACACACCGTTCACAGACAACGCAGAAAGAGCTGCTCTTTTAGAGAGATCTACAGAACCTGAGTTAGTTTTTGGTAATGATGCCGATGACATGCGCGCTCCCGGAAAAGCTATTGACCCTCGTGTGATGATTGGTGATCTCTCTAATGACCAAATTACTTACTCTATTAACCGTTTTGAATTGGTAAAAACCATGATCAATGATCTGGAAAGTAAATTCTTAAAAAATGGGCAAACCTATATGGACTTCAGAAGAGCTTATTACACACTTAACAGTCAAGCTGCAATTGCTGGGGGAGTAATTTCTAGGTTTATTGGAGGGGTCTATGTAGATCGTTCTACTTATGGACAGGAAGGAGGTACGAAACCCTTCACCCCCGTTAGTTTAGAAGATCAAAAAAGAGCTTTTAACGCTCTGAAAAAATACGTATTTGCCCCAGATGCATTTACAGCACCTAAACACATTTATAATTATTTAGCAGCACAGCGTAGAGGATTTAACTTTTTTGGTGGACCTGAAGATCCAAAAATACACGCACAAATTTTATCCTATCAAACAAGAGTGTTAGCACATATTATGCACCCTAACACCCTGCAACGGTTAAATGACTCTGAGCTGTATGGAAATGAATACAAACTATCTACATTTATGAATGACTTAAACAAGGCCATGTTTTTACCTGATGTATATGGAACTATTAATTCATTCCGTCAAAATTTGCAAGTAGCCTATGTGGGTAGATTATTAAACATGGTAACAGGAAATACAAAAAAGAGATTTGTACCTGCGGCACAATCCATGGCTGTGTACAACTTAAAAAAGATTCGGACTTGGGTAGGAAACGGAAGTGGAAACATTGCTACTAGAGCACATAAATCCCACATAAAAACTCTAATAGATAACGCCTTAAAAGAGATTAAGTAGCCTTTAATTATCATAATTTTAGGAAAAACTGCTGCGATGTGCGTAGCAGTTTTTGTATTTTTACGCAATGCAAAACGTATTAATAACAGGGGGTAGTGGTCTTATAGGCAGAGCGTTATCTTCTATGCTCCAATCTAAGGGATACAAAGTATCATGGTTGAGTCGCCACCAACATCCCAGATCTGAATATTCTTGCTTTGCATGGGATATTGACAATGCTTACATCGACGAAAAAGCATTTGAAAATGTAGACTTTATCGTTCATCTTGCAGGGGCTGGAATAGCTGATAAGAGGTGGACAAAAACTCAAAAAAAGATCATCATTGACAGTCGTGTGGCATCAACAAAACTATTACTTTCATATATTCAAAAACTGAAAATTTCTTTAAAGGCATTTATTTCCTCATCTGCAATTGGTTTCTATGGTTCCGTGACTGGCGAGATGATTTTTGAGGAAAATAATCCTCCTGGCAACGACTTTATTGCTAAGGTGTGTAGATTATGGGAAGGAGCTATCGTTGAATTTCAAAAAGAAAACATCCGTACTGTTGCCATTAGAACTGGAATTGTACTGAGTGCTAAAGGCGGTGCACTTATGAAGATGAAAACTCCTGTAATTACTCCTCTTGGAAATGGATTGCAATATATGCCTTGGATTCACATGAAAGATTTATGTAGTCTATATATTCAAGCTATAGAGGACAGCTCTATGAATGGGGTGTACAATGGGGTGGCTCCTGAACATCAAAATAACAGTAGCTTTTCCAAAGAATTTGCTATGGTTTTTAAACGTCCTTTTTTACCTGTAGGTGCTCCTGCTTTTGTTCTTAAAGCTGCGTTTGGAGAGATGTCTACTATTCTACTCAATGGAAGTAGAGTATCCTCAGATAAAATTCAATCTACGGGATTTAAATTTGAATATCCACTTTTAAAAGACGCTCTGGTCTCTCTTCGATGAAAATACTAACTTCCTCTTTACTCCTAATTTTAATGATTTCAAGTACTCAAAAAATCGATTTTGGCAATGGTAAAGACGGTCAATCTTGGCAGGTGGTCAACGATGGAGTTATGGGAGGGCGCTCACAAGGGAGCAAGATGCTTACAGAGAATAGTATGGTATTTTGGGGTGAAGTTTCACTAGAGAATAACGGGGGCTTTTCTTCATTAAGGAGTAATTTTTCGAGTAAGCAGTTATCGCAATTTGAAAAGGTATCGCTAAGATATCGTTCTAAAGGTATTTCACTAGCGATGACTTTTAGCGTAAGCAATCGGTGGTATGTTCCTAATTATAAGTTTAGTCTGGCATCAACAGGAGGTGAGTGGTCTATGATAACCATCAACCTAAATCAATTTAGAAAACATTACATCGGAAAACCAATGAACGAGATGCTAGACCAAGAAGTGCTCAAAAAAGTCATTCGAATGGGGTTTATCACTGACGAAAAAAAATATGGTTCTTTTGAATTTGAAGTTGATTATATCGAATTCGTCTAATCTCTATGTATATTATTCTGTGACTATTTAAGGCGTGTCACCTCAGCTTTTCTCTAAAGAAATCTGATCATCTAGCTTGTATATATTCGAAAATTTTAATTGTACGTTGTTATTAATTTTTCCTTGACCTTGTAACTCAGATAGAATCTTATTGGCGTGAATGGGTTTACATCCATAATCAAAAGTATAGCGATAAACGTCTTTTAGACTCCTAATATTATTGTCACTAATCGCTTCAACTAAATCTTTTTTGAAATATTGTAGTTTCTTAGCTCTGGGACTGGGGTTGAATAAGTCGTATGTTAAGCCTTCAATTATTGCACCATCAATACTAAAATTCGCCTCTCCGCAAACCCCATCTAAACTCCATGCACTATTTATAAATTTTTCTATGCTTGACAGATGACGAGTCCCATAAATGAGTCCATAGACTTGTTTTGGGTTTCCTTTGCTTTCTAATGAAAAAGGAGATAGATAAAACTCTGTATTTTTGGGAATCATACTTTTAAAATAGTCAAAAATAATCCGATGACATTGATAGGGTTTATGCTCGTCAAAGTCTTTACCGCTGGTATATAGATACTTTTGGAATTCTTTACAGTTGGTATAGCTGTCTAGAGAATCTGAGGAAGTGTAGAGCAGAAAATCTGTTCTTTTCAAGTCTGAGATTTTTGCAAAAATGTCTCGGGTAAGATATTTAACTCCTTGTTGATTAAAGAACATGAGCCTAGGTAGATTAATTCTCCCGTATTTTTTCATTTCTGGATAGCTCCGATGGAATAACTCGGTGAAATCTTCATTGATAAATTCTATATTAAAGCTGTAATTTTCAAGGATGACATTGGACGTTAACTTCTTAATTTTATCGTGATCACTGTCATTTAACACTACATTAAGTCTCAAGTTTTCATTGAGGATATTGTCTTGATATGGAATCAGCTCATTTAGTATAATGAGTGGACTACCCCAATAATCCCCGCTGACATCATATTCCTCCCCAGTAAAAAAATCATACACAAAAATATCTTTCCAATATTTTTTCTTTTTTTTGAGAAAGGTAGGAAACCACTCTTTTAGGTATGCTTTGGTGATACGTTGTTTAAAATCTGTAGTGGTGTTAAAATTTTTTGAATGCATTTCTATTTTAAGATTTTATAAAAATAGCAAATTTGAATTTGACTCAATTAGGTGAATATGACGTATAAAGTGAACAGTAGCAGATAAACAATTAGATAAAAGCGGTAGAAATTTCGCATATTGATATACGCTTGATTTTTTGGGTATATGTTTCCCAAAATTCCTCTAATCTCTCTTACAAATAGTGGCTTGATATTGATTAGCCATGAATCTGTTTGGTATATGATTTTTCTAAATTTACTTCGATAATACGTTAGTGGCAATCCCCAAATAACAAATAAAATGAACCAAATATTTAGACTTATTTTCACGCGTCTGAATTTATACTAACTTTTTGATATTTAATTATTTAATTTTGTTGATCTATTGAACTTTACTTGACCAATCCCTCTATGAGGGTCTCACAGTTTTTCCTTTTTTGGAAACCACGGAAAAAAAGCATTGGTGCGTCTTACATAGTCTTGATACGCTGGTTTTGTATGTTTTAATGTTCTCTCTAGTATGGCAACACCAGACACTTTAACGATCAAAAACGACATCAATAGCGGTCCCAGTATTGAGACATAACTTCCAACAGATATAGAAAACATTCCGAATCCCCACCAAAGCACTGCGTCTCCAAAATAGTTGGGATGGCGTGTATATTTCCACAAACCTTGAGTGAGTAATTTCCCTTTGTTTGCCGGGTCTGACTTAAATCGAGCTAGTTGATAGTCTCCTACGGTTTCAAAAGCAAATCCAATGAACCATAGACCTATCCCGATGTAGTCAAAAATTCCTATCGAATGGTTTTCTGTGTCATTCATTGCTGTAAGCAACGGGATGGAGATCATCCATAAGAGAACGCCCTGTAGGAGAAAGACTTGAAAAAAGCTAAACCACCAATATCTCTTGGGTCCATAGTCATTTCTAAACTGTTGATAGCGATAATCTTCTGGCTTACCTATGTTTCTCCAACCTAGATAAATTGCCAGTCGTAATCCCCAAATAATTAAGAGAGTTAAAATAATGATCTTTCTCGGTTCAAAACCACCAGTATTCAAATAATACGTAATCCCAGCTACGACAAAGCCTATGCTCCAAAAAGGATCGACAATACTTGCGTTTTTTAAAAAAATACTGGCTATCCAAACCAATGTCATGAGTGCCATTATATATCCAAAGGCTAGTATGTATATTTCAAAAATACTCATGTCCACTAAAGATACTTCTTTTTAAACAGTGTGTAAAAGGAATTTTGACAATCTGGATACACTCATCTGTTTGATCTTATTCAATAATTTCTTACTTTGGTTAACGACCTGATAAATATGTCTAACCTCATGTTGTTATTTTATTGGAAAGATGCTTTGGTGCTGCGTTAGCCCTTATGTTTGTACTATCT
>JABSPP010000009.1 GCA_013214275.1 Flavobacteriaceae bacterium | reverse complement strand
GTACCGAATCGTTACTGTATTGTCTTTTAAGGTATCGTGATCTACTGTAATACAGAATGGTGTTCCTACGGCGTCCTGCCTCCTATATCTTCGACCCACAGCATCTTTCTCGTCATAAATTACGTTAAAATCCCATTTTAATTCCTCGGTGATTTTACGTGCAATTTCTGGTAATCCATCTCTTTTTATCAAGGGCAATACTGCTGCTTTTATTGGTGCTAGAACTGGAGGAAGGCGCAGTACTGTTCGTGTTGATCCATCATCTAGAGTCTCCTCTTTTAATGAGCTTGAAAAGACGGCTAGGAACATCCTGTCTAGTCCAATAGATGTCTCTACTACATAGGGGACATAGCTTTCATTGTCTTTATGGTCGAAATATTGTAACTTTTTACCTGAAAATTCTTCGTGTGCCTTTAGATCGAAATCTGTTCTAGAGTGAATTCCCTCCAGCTCTTTAAACCCGAAAGGAAATTGAAATTCTATATCGGCTGCTGCATCTGCATAATGGGCTAATTTTTCGTGGTTGTGGAAGCGATAGTTCTCTGCTCCCATTCCCAAACTCAAATGCCAATTTAAACGGGTTTCTTTCCATTGTTCATACCACTCCTTCTGGGTTCCAGGCTTCACAAAGAATTGCATTTCCATCTGCTCAAACTCTCGCATTCTAAAAATGAATTGTCTAGCTACAATCTCATTTCTAAACGCTTTCCCAGTCTGAGCAATTCCAAATGGAATTTTCATTCGACCTGTTTTTTGAACATTTAGAAAATTGACAAAAATCCCTTGTGCTGTTTCAGGACGCAGATAGACTTTCATAGAATTTTCTGTAGATGCTCCTAATTGCGATCCAAACATTAAATTGAACTGTTTGACATCAGTCCAGTTTTTAGAGCCTGAAACAGGGCAGGTTATTCCTAAATGGGTGATGAGGTTTTTAAATCCTTCCAAATCGTTTTCATCCTGAACCCTTGTTAGCTCTAGTGTAATTTCATCGACCTGCTTTTGACGCCTTAGGACATTTGGATTTGTGCTTCTAAATTCTTTTTCATCGAATGCATCTCCAAAACGCTTTTTTGCTTTTGTGATATCTTTTTGAATTTTTACACTAATTTTCTCTCTAAAATCTTCTACCAAAACATCGGCTCTGTAGCGCTTTTTTGAATCTTTATTGTCGATTAAAGGATCATTGAAGGCATCTACATGCCCAGAGGCTTTCCAAGTTGTTGGATGCATTAAAATAGCAGCATCTATTCCTACGATATTTTCATGCATTTGCACCATGGCTTTCCACCAGTAGTCACGAATATTTTTCTTTAGTTCTACTCCATTTTGTGCGTAGTCGTACACTGCGCTAAGTCCGTCGTATATCTCACTCGACTGAAAAATATAGCCATATTCCTTTGCATGAGATATGACTCTTTTAAACTGATCTTCTTGCTTTGCCATGATGGTGGCAAATATAATGTATTCGTGAAAGTTTTCAAGAAAATTCTACACAGATCACGAGATACGTTTGTGTTTTAGATTTTATTCTGTGACTCCCCAGAGTTGTTTTGATGTTGCGTTAGCGATGGCAGCGGCATCCTTTTTTGCTTTTTTATGCTGTTTCTGCTGTTGATTTTACCTGAAGAATTCATATGTAACTTTAAATATAAACAAGGAATGGAGCAAAAAAGATATAGCGGATAGCGCGACCTGAAAGGGAACGCCCTAAATAAGAATACAGGAGTTTCTCTATCTGAATCCACAGAATATTTGTGGTTGTATTTTCATTTCTTTACTTTTGGTATGATCGTTATGAAGAAGAGTTTGTCTTATTTTTTTAACTTATTCTATCCAAGAACCTGTGTTTGTTGTGAGGAAGTTCTGTTAGATCAGGAGGAATTGATGTGTCTTGATTGTAGATTTGACCTACCACTTGTAGACAATGGTGATTATCATTTAAATGCAGTAACAAAAATTTTTGAGGGTCGAGTTCTTGTTGAAAAAGGAGCTTCTTTTATGTACTATCAAGAAAAAGGAAAGACGAAGCAGTTGATTCATGAACTGAAATATAAAAACAACCAAAAGATAGGCTATTTCCTTGCTTGTTGGTTTGGAAATGAACTCATTGAATCTAAGAGATTTCATGGTTTTGACTGCATTATTCCTGTGCCTCTACACAAGAGAAAATTCAAAAAAAGAGGGTACAATCAACTTACCGTATTCGGAAGACAGCTTGGGGTATTATTAGCAGTTGATTATAGAGAAGATCTCTTAAAAAGGGTCTCTTTTACCAATACACAGACGAAAAAAAAACGATTGGATAGGTTTCAAAACACACATGCTAAGTTTGTATTGGAAAAGCCTAATTTTCTCAGAAATAAACACATCTTGTTGATTGATGATGTTGTTACAACGGGGGCTACTCTAGAGGCATGTTGCAAAGAATTACTGAGCATAGATCAGGTTAAAATTAGTATTTTAACTATGGCGATTACTGGATAAATTAACAAAACTCTTGCATCTAATTTTTAAAATATATTGTTTATTTGTAGTAAAGTCAGAAGATTGAATAAAGTATCCGTACCATACCTACCACTGCTTATTTTTGCTTTTTTTTTGTTGCAGTGTGCCAAGAAAGGGAGACCTAGTGGGGGTCCCAAAGATGAAGATGCTCCCCTATTTGTAGTTGCCAATCCACCTTATGAATCTACAAATTTTGATTCGGATGAAATACAAATCTACTTTAATGAATTCATCAAATTAAGAGATTTAAACAAACAGTTAATCGTTTCGCCTCCCCTTAATCCTAAAAACCCTTCTTTGATAACACCTCAGGGAAGCCCTAGCGATTATATCACTATAAAGATCCTTGACACATTAAAAAAAAATACAACGTATATCTTTGACTTTGGGAATAGTGTAGAGGATAATAATGAGTCTAATCAACTGGAGCGGTTTAAATATGTTTTCTCTACTGGAAACTATATTGACTCCTTGACTTTGAAAGGGAAGGTGAAAAATTCGTATTCTTCCGATGACATTAAAAATGTTAAGCTGCTTTTATACAGATTAGACAGTTCATACACAGATTCTACAATCTATAAAACAAAACCAAGTTATGTTACGAGTTCTTTAGATACTTCAGACTATCAGTTTACGAATTTGAGAAAAGGGAAGTACTTTCTGATGGCGCTAAAAGATGTCTCTAGCGACTACTTATTTGATCCAAAAATTGACGAAATTGGATTTAAGCGAGATACTGTCTTTCTACCTGAGGACAGTATTGTTTCTGAAACAATCTCTCTTTTCAAAGAAGCGTTACCCTATCAATTTAAAAGAGGAAAGGAGGAGCGCAGAGGGAAGCTCATCTTTGGTTACGAGGGTGTTGCTAAGGGGATGACGGTCACATTGCTCTCTAAGGTCCCAGAAAATTTTAAGATGGTCTCTTTTTTTGAACAAGGAAGAGATACCTTAAATGTTTGGCACTCTCCCATTGAAAGAGATTCACTGGTATTTAAGGTTACTAAAGACAAACATATAGACACTTCTGTTGTACGTTTAAAGAAAAAGAAGTTGGATTCTCTGGTGATTACTTCCACAGTAAGAAGTTACTTAGAATTTAATGATACGCTATTTTTTGACACCAACAACCCCATCGTAAAGGTGGATACTTCCAAAATTCTATTTATTGATAAAGATACTATCAGAGTTCCCTATCGATCTCTTATCTCTTCTGAAAAGAGTCGTGTGGGTTTTCTTTTTGAGAAGAAACCCAAAAAAAAATATTCGATAGATATCTATCCAATGGCTTTTGAAGATATTTTTGGACAAATGAATGATTCCACTAAGCTAAACTTCAGGACTAGATCTCTTGAGGATTACGGAGATGTTACAACAATCATTCAAAATCCTAATAATCTTCCTGTAATTATACAGCTTACGGATACCAAAGACCAAACAATAAAGCAACAAGCGACTGATAAAAGTGAAACTATTGTTTTTCCTTACCTCAAACCTCGAGAGTATAAAATTCGGATCATATATGATACAAATAAAAATGGCAAATGGGATTCTGGAAATTTTTTAAAAAAAATACAACCAGAATTTGTTGAATATTATCCAGAAATACAAAAAGTGCGCCCCAACTGGAGCCTTAATCCAACAATTTCGATAAAGCAACAGAAATAACAGTTGAGGTACAAATTTTTTTCTGTCAAAAAACAAATAATATCATTCAATATGTTTACAATTTATATATATTTGTTTTCTATAAAATTCCCCCACAGTTGAGAAAGTACTTCGTATCAATACTTCTTTTGACACTTGTTCAAAGTGCTATTAGTAGTCAGCACTTGACTCATGAAATTGGATTACACGCTGGCTCTGCGATGGTTCAGGGTGACTATCAAAATAACTATGACTTGAATAGTATTACTAGAGTCAGTGGTATATCTGTTAGCTTAACACATACCGTTCACTTTTTTAACCGTAACCTTCGTTGGAATGCGAATCATTTTTTGTGGGATCACATAGCTCTTCGCAGTGAGCTAAATATCGTTTCAGGTATAAGTCTTGAACATCAAGGGAGGTATGTTACACAAAATTCTGAACAAGGGATTAAGTTGAGAGCCATGAGAGGCAGTTTAAATCTAATAAGTTTTGGTTTACAGTTGGAATACTTTGTAAGACCTTTAGGTGATTATCTCCACCATTCGTCTAATATTAAACTAAATCCATACTTTCTTGCTGGAATTCACTACAATATGTATAATAACGATCTGACTTCTAGCTTAGGAGATTGGCAACAAGATATTAGTGTGATTCCTGACAAATGGCAGGCTCCGGGTGCGTTGGATATAGGTCCTGGAAGTGCTCTTTCTGCTACTTTAGGTTTTGGAACTCGTTACAAGTTTTCCGATGACCTAGATCTGAACTTTCAACTAAGTTCAAAATACTTCTTCTCTGACTCTGTTGATGGATTAAATGCTCCATCAACTGAAAATAGATTTAATGATTTTTTAGCTAATACTCAGTTTGGCATTATTTATCATTTAAACCTTTCTAGACCTTTGCGTCTTTTTTGATGTGGCTAAAAATTTACTAATTTGCTTTATATTATAACGTTAAAGTACGTCTTAAGTCATCAATCAAATCGTTGATATCTTCAATTCCTACACTCAGTCGAATTAATGAATCTGTAACTCCAATTTTAATCCGCTCTGTTTCGGGGATAGAAGCGTGTGTCATTGTTGCTGGATGATTAACTAAGCTCTCGACACCACCTAGTGATTCAGCAAGTGTAAAAACTCTAGTATTCTCTAGAAACTTAAAAGCCGCCTCTCTACTTTTGTCCGATAATCGAAATGAGACCATTCCTCCAAAATCTCTCATCTGCTTTTTAGCAACTTTATGATTTGGGTGATCTTTAAATCCAGGATAATATACCTCTCCCACTTTGTGATGATTTTTTAAAAATTCTGCTATTGCTCTACCATTCTCACAATGACGTTGCATTCGCACATGCAGTGTCTTGATTCCTCTTAATGCCAGAAAAGCATCCATGGGCCCAGCTATAGCGCCTCCAGCAAATTGTATGAAGTGTAATTTCTCTGCTAGATTCTTATCCTTGACCATTAGAGCTCCCATCACTAAATCTGAATGTCCTCCTAGATATTTTGTTGCTGAATGCATCACGATATCAGCACCTAAATTTAAAGGTTGTTGTAAGTATGGGGTTGCAAAAGTATTGTCAACAGCAATCAAAATATTAGGGTCTTTAGCCTTTACAGCCTCTGAAATTTTTTCAATATCTGCAATCTTCATCAATGGATTGGTTGGGGTTTCTAGCCAAACCAACTTAGTAGATTGTGAAACAGCGTTGGTTACATTTGTCACCTCATTTGTGTCTACAAACTGAAAGTTTAATCCGTATTTTTCAAACATTCGTGTGAACATTCTGTAAGTTCCACCGTAGAGATCGTCACCTGCAATAACTTCATCCCCAGAGCTTAACATTTTAAGCACACAATCAATAGCGGATAGCCCCGAGGAAAAAGCAAAACCATGTGTGCAATTTTCTATGGCAGCAAAGTTATTTTCTAAAGCTGTTCTAGTGGGATTTGCAGCTCTGGAATATTCATAGCCTTTATGTTGTCCTGGACTAGATTGTGCGTATGTTGAAGTTTGGAAAATAGGAGGCATAACTGAACCCGTGGCTTCTTCATGCTTTTGACCTCCATGTATTGTTTTTGTATTAAAATTCATTGGTATTAATTTCGGTTTTCAGTGATGTAAAACTATAAGACATTACACTAATTTTTTTAAAGACATAATAACCCCTAAATGTAACGATTCATGCATGTTATTGAAAACAATGGCTTTATCTATAGAATCTAAAACAAAGCCTGTGCTTGTTGGGTATTCTCTGTATTTGATAAAAACTCCTTTATTGTAATCTTCTTCGAGTACATCTGGTAATTCTTTGAATAGCGCGATTACTCTATCAAAAGCTTCTTGGGTTAATATTTTTTTGGGTGTAATTCCTTTTTTGTATTGGTTAATTAATTCATCAGATACCAAGCAGTCCCTACTCGACAGGGTGTAATGAAGTAGCTGTTGAGTAACTACTAAATGAGTAATATTCCAAGCTATATGATTCTTAAACCCATGAGGAATAGAGTGCAACTGCTCAAGGGTGTAACCGTCGATCAAACTTAAAACAGATGCCCTTATTTTTCTTAAAATATCAAAATGTACCTTCATATATTCTGTTTATTTTAGCCAAAGATAAACCTTAAAAGATGAAGAAAGTCTATTTTTTGCAAACTTGTGACACCTGTAAAAGAATTTTAAAAGAAATAAATTTAGAGGGCTTTGAACGATTTGAGATTAAAACCAACCCACTTACAACAAGTCAGCTAGATGAGATGTACAGATTGAAAAAAAGTTATGAAGCTTTGTTTAATAAAAGAGCAAAAAAATATAAAGCAATGGGGCTGAAAAGCGAACTTGTCTCGGAACAAGATTACAGACAATATATTCTTGATGAATACACATTTTTAAAGCGTCCTGTTTTTATCATAAATGACAAAATTTTTGTGGGTAATAGTAAAAAAGAGGTTGAACGACTGAAAGCGTCCCTGGGTTAATTCTAGTTGAGGTAAGTATATAGCCTAGTATTCTCTATAATATCTAGCCAAAATGGATTAATATCGCCTGCATGATCACTCTTCGAGAATGATATACGGCGCTTTTGGATTTTTAGTAATGTCAAACTCTTGTTCAACATACGTTGACTCACACCCAACTATTGTAAAGGTAAAAGACTATAGATGATTTTAAGTTTCATGATGTAATTCCTATGACTTGTAATCTTCGTAGGATTTTTCCTCTATCAAATCTGAGTTTGTAAACAGGTTAATCTGTTTTTTTACCTTAGAGCGGTCATCATTGGTAAAATATACAGCTCTCGCTAAACTTACAAAAGTGGTCCCAAAATCTTTTTCTCTTTCACATTCTCGAATGTCATCTTCTATTTCCCACAGTTTTTTATTAATACTGTAAAGGGTATGATGGAGTTGTTTCAAATGTGATTTGCTGCTACACCCTGAGTAGATGCTCTGAATATTAGGTTTAAGTACATCATACTCGTGCTGAATGTTTTTTAGTTTTTCTTCATCTTTAATTTGGGAAAGTTTGATTTCTAGAATGGTATACTTATCAATAATTTCTCCATTGGAAACTTCAATCTTCATACAAAAATAATTTTAAGAAAACTTGCGTTCAACAATCATCATCAGCCGTTCCTCAAACTCTTCTTTCCCCGACCAATTGTAATCTGGTTTTACCATTTTATGAATGAACTTTTTTGCTTCTTTTGCTGTTTTGAATGTATTGAGTTGAGAAATAACGCGATTGAAATCTTCTTGACTCTCATCAAATAAGTGCTTCACGAATGCAATGCGATCATTCAATCCAATTTTAATATCTCCTAAAAACTTATCATTTAAAGATTTTTTTGGAGCATTCTCAAATAAATCAGCTACAATATCAACAGAAATGGTGTCTTGAAGCTCTTTTTCTAATGATGCTTCTTTCTTATCTTTAATTTCATTCTCTACTTCTTCATGACTAATATCCGCTGTACGAATTTCAGAATGAATAACACTCTCTGCGTTTTTCACCTCTTCGATTGTTTTTTTGCCCTCCTCTGATGTCTCAATACTATCTTGAGGCTCCTCTGACAGTGACTCGCCTGCAGAATCATCTTCAGATCCTTTCTCCATTTTAGATTCGATTATTTCTTTTTCTGTACTTTCTGAGGCGATTTCAATCTTTTCAATTAGTTCTTCTCTGGTTTGTTCTGGATTTGGGGTATGGTTCATATATTCTTCAACATAAGCAAGGACGGCAAGTTTTTCATAAACCTGATACGCTTTCTCTTTTAGAGCGAAAACATCATCTTTATTTTTCATCTGTAGTATGCTATGTGCTAAACTGGTTAGATCAGCAGCTAATTTTTTGTGCATAAGTTGTGTTCTTTAGATCAGAGTCGAGGTTAATTTTTAATAAATTTGTCTGCATACATAATGTAAAATGCCAACAATTAGATGCCTTAAAATTACGAAATGTTTCTTGAAAATACGGTAAATCATACAGAACAATTTGGGTGGATCGAAGTCATCTGTGGCTCTATGTTCTCAGGTAAAACAGAAGAATTGATTCGACGTTTAAGACGTGCTCAGTTTGCCAAGCAGAATGTTGAGATATTTAAACCCGCCATGGATGTAAGGTATGATGATGAGGAGGTGGTATCTCACAACGACAATAGGATTCGTTCAACACCTGTACCAGCCTCATCTAATATTCTCCTGCTAGCGAATAATGTGGACGTTATTGGGATTGACGAAGCTCAATTTTTTGATGATCAAATTGTACATGTATGCAATGAATTGGCAAACAGAGGAATGAGGGTGATTGTTGCAGGACTTGATATGGATTTTAAAGGAAACCCTTTTGGACCCATGCCTGCCCTCATGGCTACTGCCGAGTATGTAACCAAAGTCCATGCAGTTTGCACTAGAACAGGAAACTTGGCGCACTACAGCTATAGAAAAGCTCCAAGCGACGACATTGTTTTTTTGGGTGAAATCCAGGAGTACGAACCATTGAGTAGAGCCGCTTATCACAAAGCCATGAAAGAGTTCGAACAGAGAAAGGACATTGAAAAAACTAAAAATTTTGATTAATAATCATGTCACTGTTCTTGAAATTGATGGGAGAGCCCTGAAACATAATCTTAGTTATTTTAGGCAAAAACTAGATTCAAACACCAAAGTATTGGCTGTTGTCAAAGCCTTTGGTTATGGAAGTGATGGTGTGCAGGTAGCTACATTTCTAGATAATAGAGTAGATTATTTTGCGGTTGCCTATACACATGAAGGCGAAGCATTGAGGAAAGCGGGTGTAAAAACCCCTATTCTGGTGTTACACCCCCAAATTCAAAATTTTCAACAACTCACTAAAAACTGCTTAGAGCCCAGTATATATAATCTGAAAATACTGACTGCTTTTCTTTGTTATGCAGAAGAAAATGATCTTCATCATTATCCAATCCATTTAAAATTTAATACTGGTTTAAATCGACTAGGTTTCAACTACAGCGACACTCAGGCGATACTCACTAAGATTCAAGGGTTGAAATATATAGAAATAGCATCCATTTTTTCTCATTTAGCTGCCAGTGAAGACCGTGATGAAAAAGAATTTACTCTAGGGCAATTGAACCATTTTTCAGTAATTGTTAAGCAATTCCAGAAGCATTTAACTTACAAACCAATGACTCATATCCTGAATACCTCTGGTGTGATCAACTACCCTCAGGCTCAGTTTGATATGGTTAGAATTGGAATTGGTATGTATGGCTTTGGCAACGATTCTCAGGAAACTAGCAAGCTAAAGAATACACATATCTTAAAATCTATCATCTCACAAATTCACTTAATAATGCCAGAAGAAACCGTTGGCTACAATCGAGCTTATATTTCAAAGGGAGAAACTAAAATAGCTACCATTCCTATAGGACATGCCGATGGAATTTCTAGAAAACTTGGGCATACGAAAGGGTATGTAACCATTGCTGGACAAAAAGCTCCCATCGTCGGAAATGTTTGTATGGATATGATCATGGTAGATATTACCAATATCGACTGTAGAGAGGGCGATCAAGTCATCATCTTTGGTAATCAACAAGACATTCTTCATATGGCTTCAGAAGTAGAAACCATCTACTATGAAATACTTACAGCCATCTCTCAGAGAATCAAAAGAGCGTTCATTTTTGAGGATTAGTGTAGAAACAAAATCACCTCTTTGTAAAAATCCTTGGGGTTTTCTGCATGAAGCCAGTGACCAGTGTTGGGGACTATTACAATTTGTGAATTTGGGAAATGGGCTTTGATCAGGGGTTCATCATCTGAGCTAATATAATCCGACTTAGCCCCAGCTAAAAATAATGTATCACCCTCAAAATTGGTGAAAGATGGAAGGGCTCTACCCACCTCTGAATTATTTTCTGTTAATGCCAATAAATTAAAACGAAAGTCCAACACTCCTTTATCTTTCCAATACACGCTTTTTAGCAAGAACTGTTGTGTTCCCTTCTCAGGAATATATAATGCTAATTGCTGTTCTACTAATTTTCTCGAAGTATGAATTGAAAAATCGATAGAATTTAGGGCTTTTAATATCTCGTTGTGATGAGGCTGGTAAACCCTTGGAGAGATATCTACAACTATTAATTTATCTACTAACTCTGCATGTTCTACTGCAAAAAGCATAGCCGTTTTCCCTCCCATAGAATGTCCCAATAGGATGATCTTATCTAGATGATGATAGGCAATGTAATTGTAAAGGTCTTCTGACAGGCACTTGTAATTAAACTCATCTGCATGAAAACTACGCCCATGATTCCGTTGATCGATTATGTGAACCTCAAAATTCTCAGCAAACTGTTTGGCAAGTGTTTTCCAGTTATCTCCCATTCCAAAATATCCATGAAGAATCAGAAAAGGCTGACCTTGCCCTATAATTTTTGAATGTAAGATTTCCATGATTATTGGAGCCGATGTAGATACATATTCACAACATTCTCGAATCCTAAGTACAAACTTTCAGAAATAAGTGCGTGACCTATGGAAACTTCAGCTAGGTTTGGTATGTTTTTTTTAAAAAACTCGATATTCTTTAAATTCAAATCATGTCCCGCATTGATTCCTAGCCCAAGTTCATGGGCAAGTATAGCAGCTTCTCTGTATCGTTTCACCACATCATTATTCCCTTTACTGTACTCTGTAGCAAAATGTTCCGTATATAGTTCTATCCTATCTGTGCCAGCAGCAGCTGCAGCTTCTATACGTTTTAAATCTGTATCAATAAAGATGGATGTACGAATTCCAGCTTTTTTGAACTCAGCAATTATATCTTTTAAAAACACTTGATGTGTTATAGTATCCCATCCTGCATTTGAAGTAATTTGATCTACGCTATCTGGAACTAAGGTTACCTGAGTGGGCTTCACTGCTAAAACCAATTCTCTGAACTTTGGGATAGGGTTTCCTTCAATGTTATATTCAGCAGTGACAACTGGTTTTAGGTCGTGAGCATCTCGATAACGAATATGTCTCTCATCTGGCCTAGGATGAATTGTAATTCCTTGTGCACCAAACTCCTGAATATCAGTTGATACTTTTAATAAATCTGGCACTTTTCCACCTCTCGAGTTTCTTAGCGTGGCAATTTTGTTAATATTTACACTTAACTTTGTCATTTGTTAGGAAATAAAGTACAAAGGTAACTATTTAGCCATTTTAAACTATATTCGTAGTGAATGAATCTTGAAGGTTACATATTAAACGAAATAAAAGGATTACACCCTTCTGATAGTATAAAATCTGCTCAACAGCTGTTTCAAGGATATCCTATTACCCATGTTCCTGTTATTGAAAATGGACATTTGAAAGGCTGTATCTCCGAAAGTGATGCGCAAACCATAGACAACACTACTATAATCTCTGAACATGCTTATCTCTTAGACTCATTTTCCGCAAATGAAAATACTACTATTCTTGAGTTAATCAAATTATTTGCAGATTTTGATTGTAATGTAATGCCTGTGCTGAATAAAAAAATGGATTACCTAGGGTACTATGAATTGAGTGATATTCTAGATATCTTTTCCAACAGTCCTTTTTTACACATCGATGGCACTGAAATTGTTGCAGAAAAATCAAAAAAAGAGTTTTCTGTTAGTGAAGTAAGTCAAATTATAGAAAGTAATAACGGTAGATTACTAGGTTTTTACATTTCACATCAAACTCCAGACATTACTCAGATAACTGTCAAGGTAATCTCAGAAGACATGAATGAAATCATCCAAACATTTAGGCGTTATAATTACAATGTTGTCTCTCGGTTTGAAGACGATTTTTACTTACAAGATTTGAGGGAACGCTCCAACTATTTACAAAAATACCTAGATATGTGATGAGAAAAGTAGCAGTCTTTGGGCAAACATATACTGTAAATGCAAATAAAGAAATTAAAATCTTACTGGCTTCTTTAGAAAAATATGGCATAGAAATTTATCTCGAAGAAGTCTTTTGTAAAGCATTGATTAAACTACAGCATCTAGAAAAAGAATACTCCACATTCTCCAATTTTAAAGATCTTAATGACTCTTTTGACATATTTTTTAGTTTAGGCGGAGATGGCACCACACTCAGAGCCATTACCTATGTTAGAGATTTGAATATCCCTATTCTAGGGATCAATACTGGGAGATTAGGTTTTTTAGCCAATGTAAAAAAAGATGAAATTTCTGAAGCTATAGATATACTGGTAGAAGGGAAATATACAATTCAGCAAAGAACTTTATTGAGTATTGAGTCAGATCCACCAATAAAAGAATTTCAAGAACTCTCATTCGCTTTAAATGAGATTACAATTGCCAGAAAAAATACGACTTCAATGATCGGTGTAGAAACCTTTTTAGATGGAGAATATCTTACCAATTACTGGTCCGATGGACTCATCATAGCCACACCTACTGGATCTACAGGGTACTCTTTAAGTTGCAATGGCCCTGTCGTCTCGCCAAACTCGGAAAACTTTGTGATTACACCAATCGCTCCTCACAATTTGAGTGCGCGTCCAATGGTGATTCCCGATCATACAATTATTGATTTAAACGTAAACTCCAGAGAGTTGGACTACCATGTCTCGCTAGACTCTAGAATTACCTCAGTACCAAGAAAAACCAAAATACGAATCATAAAATCTCCCTTTACCATTAAAAGCATCATTCCTTCCAATCAGTCTTTTCTGACTACACTCAGAACTAAACTCTTATGGGGAGAAGATACGAGAAATGAATCCAACCTGTGAGAGCATTAATACAATAAAGAATTAAAAAAATTGTTATCCAAAAAGACATCGTGTTAACTTTACAAAGCGGATAGAATTCTTTATATTTGCACGCCCATTTTAAAATAGGTTCCTTACATAGAAATTAGCTGAATAAAGGTTGATGTCTCTACAAAATAAATTTTTGTGAATCAATCAGTTAATGTAAATTAAACGAGTGAAAAAATATTCAATATTGCTGTTACTGGTGTGCCTTTCAACAACCTGCTTTCCGCAGATAAACGAACTGGGCTTTTTTGTTGGGGGTGTAAATTATATTGGAGATGTTGGACGCACCAACTATATACAGCCTAACGAACCTGGCGGAACTATTGTGTACAAATACAATTTAAACCCCAGAATTGCATTAAGAGGAACATTAAGTAGTTTTTCTCTGTTTGGAGACGATGCAAATTCTGAAAATGCTGTTAGGAAAGCACGTGGTTTTCGTTTTAAAAACCCTATAAATGAGGTATCATCGGGAATTGAATACAATTTTTTTGAGTATGATATATCAACAGCACACAAGACAAGTACTCCGTACATCCTATTGCAAGTAGCTGCTGTAGATTACGAAACTCCGAGGATACAGAATGAGTTAGGTGACTATCGTTTTACAAGGAATACTGCACTGGCAATACCTTTCGGTATTGGCTGGAAGACAAAGCTTTATGGGAAGTTAGCTTTTGCTGCTGAGATTTCGTTTCGTTACTCGTTCACTGATAAACTGGACTATTCGACCCAAGAATTTGCTGAATTGGATTTTGGAGGCACGTCTAATGACTGGTATTCATTTACAGGAATATCCTTAGTTTATACCTTTGGAAGACCTCCATGTTTTGCTGATCGAAAATAAAATTATGGATAAAAAATCACGCATCGATCCCAACAATGTCCCCAATCATGTAGCCGTGATTATGGATGGCAACGGTAGGTGGGCAAAAGGAAAGGGAATGAATCGTGTGTTTGGTCATCGCAATGCATTAACTGCTGTGAGAGAGACTATTGAAGCAGCAGCAGAATTGGGTACAAAAGCCATTACCCTCTATGCATTTTCTACTGAAAATTGGAATCGTCCCAAATCAGAAGTCAAAGCATTAATGGCATTACTAATTAATTCTCTAAACAAAGAGTTGAAAACTTTTCAAAAGAACAGCGTTAAAGTAAATGCTATAGGAGACATACAAAGTTTACCAGAAAATGCTCAGAGAACCCTTAATAGTGTCATAGGAAAGACCCAAAATAATCAACAAATTGTTTTAACACTGGCATTGAGTTATGGAGCTCGAGAAGAAATTGTTAATACAATAAAAAATATATCTAAAAAAGTTGTTAATAACGAACTTAATATCGAAGAAATTGATGAAAAAATTATAGATAATCATTTATATACGTTTAATTTGCCCGATGTTGATTTGATGATAAGAACAAGCGGGGAACAACGAATAAGTAATTTTCTTTTGTGGCAGATGGCTTATGCCGAATTATATTTTACAGATATCCTTTGGCCAGACTTTAGAAGAGAGCATTTCTATGATGCCATAATAGAATATCAGAATAGAGAACGAAGATTTGGAAAAACTAGCGAACAAATTATACCTACAGAAAAGTAACTGCATCCTTACTTTTCTATTTTTTAATTTATTATTCACATCTGCTTCTGTCTTAGAAGCCCAGTCGACAGCTAATCCCGTCGTTCAAGACACCATACCAACACAGCAAAATATTTCATATGAAAGAGGAAGAGAATATATTCTTGGTGGTATTTCGGTCGTAGGACTAAAAAAGTTTAGTGAAGAGACAGTGAAAGTTTTTACTGGATTAAAAGTTGGTCAGCCCATAAAATTGCCTGGAGATAAACTAACAAGTGCTATAAAAAAGCTATACGAAAGCAAACAGTTTAGCACTGTTGAAGTGTATTTGGTAAAAATGGATGGAAATACGGTTTACCTTGAATTTGATGTTTCTGAACTTCCACAACTTAATAATGTTACCATCACTGGAATTAGAAGAGGGCAATCGAAAACTCTAAAAAGCGAAGCAGAACTGAAAAAAGGAGCTATGGTAACAGATAATTTAATTGTTACTACAAAAAACTATTTCAAGAAAAAATACACAGACAAGGGATTTCTTAAAGCTAAAGTGACTGTTAATACAGCAATAGATTCTGCCGATATCAACGTAGTGAATATGAGAGTTTTCATTGATAAAGGCGAGAAAATAAAAATTAATAACATTACTTTTGATGGCAACTCTGCTCTTCCTAGTGCCAAACTCAGAGGTTCCATGTCCAAAACCAAAAAAAAGTTTCCTGGACGTTTTTGGAAAAGTTCTAAATATATTGAAGAAAACTTCAGGGAAGACCTTGAAAAGATCCTTGAACGATATAGTCGACTTGGGTTCAGAGACGCCAGAATTCTCAGCGATTCTATTTCTTGGAATAGTAACAATACAATCAATATCCACATCAAGCTTGAAGAGGGAAAGCAATATCGCTTTGGGGATATTATTTACGTGGGAAATAAAAGTTACACCTCAGATCAATTGAATCAAATCTTAAAAATTCAAAAAGGTGATATTTATAATGGAACAGTTCTAAAAGAGAGAATCACTGGTGATGGAACACCTTCTTCACAAGATATTCAAACACTATATCAGGACAGCGGTTTTCTATTCTCGTCTGTAAATGCTGTGGAAACAAAAGTTGTAAATGACTCTATCACAGTAGAGATCAGAATACGAGAGGATGAGAAAGCCACCATAGGGAAAGTATCTGTAGTTGGGAATGACAAAACCAATGACCGAATTATCTTCAGGGAACTCCGCGTGAAACCCGGCGATTTATTTAGCAGAAATTCTATCATTCGTTCTATTCGTGAAATTGGACAGCTTGGATTTTTTGACACAAATGTTACACCAGATGTAAAGCCCAACTACCAAGACAAAACTGCTGATATTGAATTCACAGTAGTTGAAAAGGGAGGTAGTCAGATAGAATTACAAGGAGGATATGGTGGTGGCTCATTCATTGGTACTTTGGGGCTATCTTTTAATAATTTTTCGATAGGAAACTTATTTAAAAAGAATGCGTGGAAACCCTTACCAATGGGAGACGGGCAATCATTATCATTAAGACTGCAAACCAGTAGAACCTTCAACACGTATAGTTTTTCATTCACAGAACCATGGCTGGGAGGTAGGAAACCTCAATCGTTATCTTTTTCTGTCTATTCATCGAAACAATTTCAATTAAATACACAAACCTTTGACGTGGACAGAACAAGAAGTTTGGGGATTGTTGGGGCGTCTATAGGTTTAGGGAAAAGGCTACAATGGCCTAGCGATTATTTTACCCTCTCTCAAACCGTTAGTTATCAGAGTTTTAATTTAAATGATTACCAATTTCGAGTAGGAAATGACATTTTAAGTGACGGAAGCTTAAATAATTTAGCATATAATATATCCATTTCCAGAAACTCTGCAGGCCCTAGCTTAATTTTTCCCACATACGGCTCTACCTTTAGTCTGAGTGCTAAGGCTACTTTTCCCTACTCTTTGGTAAATAACAAAGATTATGAAAGTCTATCACTTGCAGAACGATTTAAATGGCTGGAATATTATAAGTTGATTTTCAAAGGGAAATGGTACAACGGATTTACCGATAAATTGGTTTTAATGGCCAATACAGAAATAGGTTATCTAGGTTTTTACAATAGTGATCTCGGAGCGACACCATTTGAGCGATTCTTTGTTGGTGGTGATGGTATTGCACAATTCCAGTTGGATGGTAGGGAGAATATTGGCCTAAGAGGATATGAGAATAATAGATTGTCTTCCATTAGTGGGGGAACAATTTATAATAAATTTCAATTAGAATTACGATATTCCATAACAGATAAGCCTTCAGCATCAATATACACGCTAGGTTTTTTAGAAGCTGGTAATTCATACGACAATTTTAATACTTTTAACCCGTTTGATTTAAAGAGATCTGCTGGTGTTGGTATTCGTATTTTCATGCCAGCATTTGGGCTGTTAGGTATTGATTTTGCTCATGGATTTGACCCCTTACCCGGGACCACTATCAAATCTGGATGGCAAACTCACTTTATCATAGGGCAACAGTTCTAAATAAAAGGGGTATAAATTTTTAATTTTTTGGCATGATATTTTCAAAGCATGATATTTTGAAGTTAAAAGGGTTTCTTATGATTGCACTTTTTTCCACTTTATTTTTAAATGCTCAAAGATCTCAACAGAGAATCGCATTTATCGACATGGAGTATATTTTGGAGAACGTTCCAGAATACATGGAAGCACAGAGCACCCTAAACACAAAAGTTACTAAGTGGAGAGAAGAATTAGATCAACTTGTACGCTACATTGAGCAATTAAAAACTGATTTGACAAACGAGAGAGCTATCTTAACTCAAGACTTAATTGAAGAAAAGGAAGATCAAATTACACTAAAACAGCAGGAACTAAGAAGATTAGAATCCCTGTTTTTTGGACAAGAAGGAAAGATGTTTTTATTAAGAAAGCAACTAGTAAAACCCGTACAGGATCAAGTTTATAATTCGGTACAAAGGATCGCTTCACGAAGAAACTATGACTTTGTCTTCGATAAATCCAGTGATTTAGTGATGCTCTATTCCAATAAAAAACACGATATTAGCGAGCTCATTTTAAACGACATTGTTAGAGAGCGAAAAATCAAAGAAAAGAAGGAAAAGAGAGCAGAAAACAATGGTTTGACTGAAAGACAGAAAAAGGCAAAGGAGGCAAGAGAGGCTGCAAGAAAAAAGAAGGAAGCAGATCGATTAGCAAGACAGAAAAAAATAGAAGAAGATAGAAAAAAAAGGTTAGCAGACATGGAAGCTAAGAGAGCAATGCTGAAACAAAAGAGAGAAGAAGCTAAAAAGAAAAAAGAAAAAGATGAAAAGAGAGAACAGGATAATAATTAAATCAAATCGAAATGAAAAAATTAAATAGTTTACTAATCATAGTGTTTTTAGCCATTGGGATCGGTACAACTGCAAACGCACAAAAGATAGGTCATGTAAATCTTGAACGAGTCATTGCAAATATGCCAGAGACAAGGGCTTTACAGGCAGATATTGAAAAAAAGACTAAAACGTATAAAGATGAAATTGATGGTATGGGTAAAACCTTTGAAGCAAAGTACAAAAAATATTCTGCAGAACAAGCTTCGCAATCTGAAGATGTAAACAAGCAAAGAGCCGAAGAAATTCAAAACGACAGAAATAGAATTGTACAGGCAGAACAAGCTGCCATGCAAGACATTCAAGAAAAGCAACAAAAAGGATTAATCCCAATTTTACAAAAAGCAGAAGAGGCCATCAATGAAGTTGCTAATTCTAAAGAGTTGCTGTACATTTTAGATGCTTCTGCTGGCAAAGGACTGTTGGTTTCTAAGGGTGAAGATATCTACGATGCCTTAAAGGTTAAATTGGGGCTATTGCCAGATCAAAAGAGACAAGCTCCCCCTGCGACTCAAAATTAAGTTTTCTTAAAATACAATTAAAAGTCCTGCATTTGATGCGGGATTTTTATTTTTACAGAGACATGAGCACACCGGATCTTCCAATTGGTTTTTTTGACTCAGGTATTGGTGGAATATCAATATGGAAAGAAGTTATTCAGCTACTTCCCAATGAAAGTTGCATGTATCTTGCAGATAGTAAAAATGCTCCCTATGGCATGCAATCTAAAGAAGATATCATTCAATTTAGTATCAAGAATACCGAGTTCTTACTCAATCAAAATGCCAAGGTTATTGTTGTAGCTTGCAATACTGCAACAACAAATGCCATTGATGTTTTAAGAGCGCGATATGACATCCCTTTTATTGGTATTGAACCAGCGATAAAACCCGCAGGATTGATTACTAAAACAAAAAAAATAGGAATTCTTGCAACCAAAGGAACATTAAACAGTACCCTTTTTGAGCAAACTTCTGAGAAATTAGACCCCCAGATTGAAATCATTGAACAAATAGGTGAGGGATTGGTTGAATTGATAGAAAATGGTGAGATTCACTCTAGAGAAACAGACCATCTTTTGCACCAATATTTACAACCTATGATTGCTCAAAATATTGATGCTTTGGTATTGGGTTGTACCCACTACCCCTATCTTATTTCAAAAATTAAAACGATCCTAGGGAATGATATTAAAATCATAGATTCTGGAGAAGCTGTTGCCAGACAAACCAAGAAAATTCTCATGCGTAATAACCAGCTAAACTCTAATAAAAATACCAAAGTCACTCATCGATTTTATACCAATAAAAAACCCGATGCTTTAAAAAAGCTGCTAGATGGATACTCCGTGAAAGTGATAAAAACAGATTTTTGAACTAGGATCAATCAACAGATACGCTCCTAGAATGATGCATTGATATTCGGACAGGCAGAGGCTCTAGGTCTTCTTGTAAACAGATTCACCCCTACAGAAACCTGATGAAACCCAGAAGAAGTGATCACAATATCATTTAGCTGACTTGAGTACGTATAAGAAAACATCCACTTTTTGTAATTTAGTCCAATGATTGGAGTAATGTAAGTTAAGTCTTCAATAGGCTGTGCATCAAAACTTTGCCTATACGAAAGCACTGCCCAAAGACGTGTGTCATTAAAATCTTTATACGCTTTAAGATTAAAATCTGCAATTCGTTCCCCTGTACCTTCTCGCAATTGAATCATAATTGAAGGCTCTAACTGAATCATACGATCACGACCAAAATAGTACCCAAAAGACAAAATATAGTTTCTCAAATCCAAAGGCTCTAAATTATTATTCAAATTATTTTTAGCCGCTAAAAACAAATTTTTTACTGTAAAATATGAAGACAAGCCATCTCTATGGTACGCTACACTAAAATCGGCATTAAAATAACTATCACTCTGAATCAATCGAAGAACCTGAGGGTCTCCTTGAAACTGCGTCTGATCTACCTGATTCTGAACTGCTGTTAACGAAAGCCCAAATGATAGTTGATTGATGAAAGATCCCCTATCAACATCGATGTGATAAGCGTAAGTTCCTTGCAATCCTTTCT
>JABSPP010000089.1 GCA_013214275.1 Flavobacteriaceae bacterium | reverse complement strand
TCTTCGTCATTGATGGCCACCACATCTACTCTTTTTAGTACTGTATATAAATCTTCTAATGCAGTATTCATCCAAAAATTCATGGTGTCTAAAATGGTAAGTTGAGGTTTTTTGGTCATCTGATCTAAAACAGAATTCTGAATGAGTGTATGAAGATTTCCTAGCATCACAATACTTGCGTCTTTGTACGCTTTGGGGACTATAGGATTGAAATCTGCAAGTACATTGAGTTCAGTTACCAAGGTATCTCTGGAGTTCATATCATTGTGATAGCGACCACTCCAAAAGAACGTTTTTCCATCTTCTACTATCTCAACTCCATCTGTGTTCATTCCCTTAGAATTCATCATATCTAAGTAGGATTGAGGGAAGTCTCCCCCAACCACAGAAACCACTCCAGTCTGTATGCCGAATTGGGCTGCTGCTAGTCCTACAAAAGTCCCAGATCCTCCTAAAATCTTATCTGTTTTGCCAAATGGAGTTTCAATGGCATCAAAAGCTACTGTACCTACAACTAATAGTTTGCTCATTTCTTATCTTTATTTGTCGTAATTTTGCAAGTGGCTAAAAGTGATCACATGAAAGGATCAAAAATAAGTTTTAAAAATGACAATTAAAGAGATACAGAAAGAAATTATTGATGAGTTTGAGATGTTTGATGACTGGATGGATCGATATGAGTATTTGATTGAATTGGGGAAATCTCTTCCTGTGATTGATGATCAGTTGAAGGTTGAAGAGAACATCATAAAAGGATGTCAGTCTAAAGTATGGCTACATTCCAAGCTAGAAGATCATAGGATTCATTATACTGCTGATAGCGATGCCATTTTAACCAAAGGTCTTGTAGCGCTTTTGCTACGTGTTTATACCAATCAAACACCAAAAGACATTCTAGCAGCCGATACTGAATTTATTGACGCAATTGGGCTAAAAGAGCACTTATCTCCAACACGTGCCAATGGACTAATTTCCATGTTAAAACAGATCAAATTATATGCAATCGCTCAACAGGCAAATTCTTAAAAATGATCGTATCTTCGTTTTGTTATATGAGTAAAAAATGACAGAAGAGGCAGTACAAGAAATAGGAGATAAAATCGTACGTGTTTTAAAAACCATTTACGATCCAGAAATTCCAGTTGATATTTATGAGCTGGGATTAATTTATGATGTCTTTGTAAACGAGGAAAACGATGCTAAAATTTTAATGACGTTAACATCACCCAACTGTCCAGTAGCTGAAACATTGCCCGTGGAGGTTGAGGAAAAAGTGAAATCTTTAAAAGAGATTAATAATGCAGAGGTTGAGATTACGTTCGATCCAACATGGACACAAGACATGATGAGTGAAGAAGCAAAATTAGAATTGGGAATGCTCTAATGGCAGATGAAATTATCAATAGAGTTGCAAACAGTCCCCTTATCAATATAGACTTAGAGGATTTTTATCCCGTGGGTGAAAGAATTCTTTTTGATATTAAAGACTGGTTGTTTCAAGGAATGATCTTAAAAGAAAAAGAGTTTAGGCAGTACGTCCAAGCACACGACTGGTCAAAATACCAAGACACTTATGTTGCCTTAACCTGTTCTGAAGATGCCATTATACCATCGTGGGCCTATTTGCTTTTATCTACAAAATTAGCTCCTTACGCAAAACGGGTTGTAGTTGGTGATTTGATTCTTTTGGAAACAGTTCTTTTTCAAGAGATTGTGATCAATCTAGACATAGAAACTTATAAGGATAAGCCTGTGATCATTAAGGGCTGTACGAATAAACCCATTCCTGCTTCCGCATATTCTTTCTTAATTCATCGTATTCAGTCTGTGGCAAAGAATATCATGTACGGGGAGGCCTGTTCTACTGTTCCACTGTTTAAGCGAACTAGGGATCGCTTTTAAGGAATCTTCTAATTTTAACAAATGAAAAAGGATCGATTACGTTAATTGCTGAAGACATCACAACAAAGGTTTTCGTTTTGGAAACTCGTAGGTTTTACATACAACTTCCTGATGTATAAAATCTGATTTTCAGTAGGTAAACTCATTCAAAATTCTAATTTTGTACTAGATATATACATAAAACTTTCGTGGAGGGGTATTGAAGTAACGATCAATCTCTCAACCAAAGGGAGTAAGTAGATCAAATAGTAAGCATCAGTTAAAATAAAGGATTTTATGAGAACATTATTTTTTGTAAGTATGATACTGACAAGTTTATCAGTCAGTGCTCAGGAAAAAGAAAAAGATACCCTTTCCAATTGGACAAAAGGAGGAGTCTTCACTTTACTATTCAACCAAGCATCATTTTCTAATTGGATTGCTGGTGGAGAGAATTCGGTTTCGGGGACGGTAAGTATCAATTATGATTTTAATTACAAAAATGGTGATTGGAGCTGGGACAATAAGATCATCACCAAATATGGTCTTAGCAATATTAGTGGAGCGGGAACAAGAAAAACAGATGACTCTTTTGAATTCAATTCTTTGTTAGGGAAGAAAGCAGGAGACAACTGGTCATATTCTTTGCTATTGAACATCCGATCACAGTTTACTGACGGTTTTGATTATGCTACCTCACCAAAAAGTGTGACTTCTAAGTTCTTTGCTCCGGGTTATGTGACTGTGGGTTCGGGGATGTTGTATAAAAAGTCAGATAATTTTAATATCAACGTATCGCCAGCAACGATGAAAGCAACCTTTGTGAGCAAAAGCTTAACAGCCAACGCATCAGTGTTTGGTGTCGATCAAGGAAAGACTTCTCGCTACGAGATAGGGTTTTATGCTTCTGTTTTCTACAAAGCGAAGTTAATGGACAATGTAACGATGGAGAATATCTTTAACACGTATTCTAATTATATGGAAGATCCACAGAACATTGATTTAAACTATCAGATCAATTTTGTGATGCAAATTAATAAATACCTCTCTACCAATTTAAACTTCCACATGATTGTAGACGACAATGCCTCAAGTCAGATTCAGTTGAAGCAGTTGTTTGGTCTAGGGGTAAATTATATTTTTTAGTGAATTAACTAGGAGTATGTGAGCGATGAAAGTGCTATGGTTATGGTTTTCTTTTTTGATATCTTTACCTTTAACTAAATAGCATTCATGGGACTTTTACTTTTTTACGCGGTCATCTCTATTCTCTTTTCATTTTTATGTTCTATTTTGGAGGCGGTTCTTTTAAGCGTGACACCCACTTTTATTAACGTAGCGATTACCGACGGGAAATCTTATGCCAAGGCTTTAGAAAAGATCAAAGGTGATGTGGATCAGCCTTTGATTGCTATTTTAACCCTCAATACCATTGCACATACAGTTGGTGCTATTTTAGTAGGAGTTCAGGCAGAACAGCTCCCTTATACGTTTGAAATTTTAGGGGTGAATGTTGTGGGTATTGTATCAGCCATCATGACCATTTTAATTTTGGTGGTTTCTGAAATCATTCCTAAAACCATTGGGGCAACACACTGGAAAAAGCTAACCAAGTTTACGACCAATGTATTGTTGGCGTTGATTTTCTTTTTCAAATGGACAGGAATCTTATGGGTATTGCAACTCTTTACCCAGCTTTTTGGAAAGTCAGGTCATGGTTCTGTATTGAGTCGGGAAGACTTTACAGCCATGACAGCTATTGCCGAAAAAGAGGGTGTTTTTCAAGCATCTGAAAGTAAGGTGATCCGAAACCTTTTGAATTTTAAAGAGGTACTTGTTCGGGATATTATGACTCCTAGAACTGTCCTAAAAACTGCTGACGCTGAACAGACAATTCAAGAGTTTTTTGATCAGAATCCTACCTTGCGATTTTCTAGGATTCCGATCTATGAGGAGAACCCTGATAACATTACGGGATATTTTTTAAAAGACCAGCTACTAGAAGCGATTATCAGGGGAAACGGGCAAAAACCGTTAAAGGTGATACAGCGAACAATCTTAGTAACGCAACGCGATTTGTCTATTCCCAGTTTATTTGAACAGTTGATCGATCAGCGAGAACATATTGCTTTGGTGGTTGACGAATACGGTTCTGTAAGTGGGTTAGTTACTCAAGAAGATATGATTGAAACCTTACTTGGATTGGAAATTATGGATGAAAGCGATCGTATTGAAGATCTTCAATTGCTCGCCAGAAAAAGTTGGGAACGACGGGCTAAACGACTAGGGATTATTGATGATTTTAAGGAAGGGTAATTTCTTGCTTAACTTCTCTTTGATGACAAAGAAGAAAAAAGCTATAAATGATTTCCTCAGAGATAAATTACACTACAACCCAAAAAAAGACTGTTACATCTTTAAAATGAAAAACCGCCTCATTTTGTTATTGAGACGGCTTCATTAAACTATGTAAAGATCATATGATTAATTAGTCATTATAAACTAATCTGCTTCCTTTCCATTCATCGCCCCTTCGCGTAACTCCTACAAAATCTACAGATACATTTTCATATTCGTATAATTGAGGAATAGAGATAGCTCCTAAAACATCTCCAAAGTCATTTATATTTGTTGATAAGCTTCCATCTGCATTGAAGTTCACATTAAATTTAATTGTGAATCCAAAATTATAATCAAAGACATCAACAATTTTCTTACTATTCTGTTTTCTTTTAGATAAATCAATAAAGTTTATAAAAACCCTATCTTTATCATAAAGGATATGGGTTACTCTCTCAGGATCTCTCCCTTTAAAAGTTCGAGTCAGTTGTTTTGCTCCCCACCATGCAGCTGTGTAAAAATATTGCCTTACCTGCTCAACTGTAAAGGAAGCTCCAAAGTCATTAGCATTCATAAACTCTAGAATTGTTACTTCTGAGTTCCATGGTAATTCAGGTAACGGGGGTTGATAAACTTGAGTGTAATATTGTAAAATCTGTGCCTGTGAATTGTATATATTATTTTCAAAGAAATAAAATTGAGGATGGAAATGATTGGCTGGAATATGAATAGGTAACTTAAACTCAAAGGAAGCATGACTAACAGATAAGGCAACTTCATCCGTTTTTTTAGACCTCCAACCTAACCAGCCTTTCTTTTGATGTTTTACTTTTACACCAACTGATCTCCATAGACCATAGTTTTCATTCCAATATTTTGTTTTCGTTCTATATTTGCTATTACTAAAAGATTCAAAACATTTTTTAGCTGTACCAAAAATTCCAAAAGGATTCCATCCAGCATTTGAAGTATCACAAGCATCAAGATCTTCAATATAGCTAACCATATTGGCATAATGATTTACAGTTGAAGAACTACCACCAGTTGAACCGCCACCACTGGTTGAACCGCCACCTCCAGATGAACTATCTGATTCTCCTCCACACGAGGAGAATGCGTCTATTAAACTAAGCTCATTAACACTGCTTTTCATATGATTATTTTCAGTACAATCTGCTATATCATTAGTTGTTGGAGCATACTGCTTGATATCAGGAGTAACCTCAGTAATACCTCTGGGAATAGTGCCTGGATCTGGCAATAAATATTCAATATCGTTGTCATCAATATATTGATCCAATATTGGTTTATCCTCAGACCTTATCTTAAACATTCCACTGTAGGTATATTTATAGAGACTATCCCCTACTATGATTTCTCTCTCCTGATTTAACAGAGATGCAAATTCATCATCAGAAATTAGATCATCATCAAATTCTTCCACATATTCACCGTCCTCATCATACTCACCTACTGATTTGTAGGCTGGACTTTTTTCAGTTATTTTTAAAGCCCTCTTCTTTTTGAAATTATAATACTCCTCCAATCTTGGATCATTTTCTAGGTAATTGGGAAAAAGAGGCTTAAACCCTTTATCATAGTATTCTGACAATTCAGCATTTCGTCCTTCTACCTCTTTCTTTTTCAGCCCTTCGACCATTTTCTTTAAGGTAGCTTTGTTACTAAAGGATAAAATACCATTTTTAACTTTAATAGTATTTTCAACTTCAATATTTTGAGTCTCTAAAATATTTTCTTCTTGGCAAGCTGAGATCACAACTAGCATTAACAAGAATAAGATTTTTATATTTTTCATGATTTTTATGTTTAAAATAATACACCTATGCTCAACATCATTCCATATATTCTCAATTGATCATTAGAGTCTCTAAAAGGTTGATCATCTAGACTGATATTCTTGTAACTAAAGCCTAAATCAGTAATTAAAATGAAGCGTTTATTGTTAATCGGATATTTATAGCCTAAACCAATATTAATCATTCCTCCTCTACGACTCCCATTTTCAATTTGAACCAGTGTTCCAGCATTAGCAAAGAGATAACCAGATTTTTTAGAGTCCTTAGCATAAAGTCTTATGTCAGCGAATAATGGAATTGTGTTGGCATTGGGATTATGATAACCATCAAGACCAAAACCAACGCCCAGTGATACATAAGAATTGATAAAATAGCCATTAATAGTTTGTAAACTAAAAACAGATGCTTCATTAGTGGGTAAATCAAATTTAGAATTTCCTAATATTGGATTAAAAGTTTCCAATGATGCTCTCGACACAAATTTATAACCAAATTTAGTAATGTTAAAGTAGCCTTTGTTTCTATTTTCATCTACTTGTTTTTTTTCTTGAGAAGTTACATTAGATGAACACAAGAATATTGCTAACATTGAGAGTAAAAAAAAATTTGTTTTCACGGTGTAATTTTTATTATTGTAATTTTTTAATTGCGGGCTGTTTAAACTTTTAACTTAAATATTTGACGAATAGATATTTATAAAACATCATGAATTTCAGACATTACTAATATTTAAGTGTTTGATCAAAAAGTTCAAGATTCCTAACAGCTACCTTCACAAAGAAGATAGTCTCCCTAACATTTTGATAAATATAATTGCTTCAACTATATTTATCGTGGAAAGTTTTATTCTAATTTTATCATAGGCAATATTTTTAACTTTTTATGTTGTCATTCAAAGCTATCTAACAACACCAATGAATGCTAATCTATCAAAACTAATGGAGACAACTTTAGCAAAGTTAATTAGCCATCCCCCGAAAATTTGATTCAACAATCTGTTAAGTATTGATTTTACTGAGGATTTAGCATGATAAAAAAAT
>JABSPP010000088.1 GCA_013214275.1 Flavobacteriaceae bacterium | reverse complement strand
CCCAAAGAATGTTAATAACTCGCCACTTTTGGCTGAATAGTTACCTTGAATATAATGTGCAAAACGCTTTGTGAATACTACATCATCTCTTTTGCTTATTTATCGATTTGCATTGCCATCTCATCGTTTAATTCAACCACTTTTTTACCTGAAAATTTTTTTCTCAGCCACATTTTACACTTCGTAACGATAAAGAATAATGCAGGTACAACAATCAAGGTTAGAAATGTTGCTACCAGCAATCCATAGATTACTGTCAAAGCCAGTGGCCCCCAAAAGATCACATTATCTCCTCCGAAATAAATATTGGCATTAAAATCATTTACCAGAGTAAAGAAGTTAATATTCAATCCAGTAGCCAATGGAATTAGCCCTAAGATTGTGGTAATCGCCGTCAATAATACTGGCCTTAGGCGCGCTTTTCCTCCTTTGATGATTGCATTTTTTAAATCACTTGTTTCTAAGTACTGATCTTCCTCCAGTCCCTTCTCTACTTTTTTACGGTCGATTAAGAGCTGGGTATAGTCTAACAGCACCACTCCGTTATTAACGACAATTCCCGCAAGGGATATAATCCCCATCATCGTCATCATAATGACAAATGAGTCTCCAGTGGCCACGATTCCACCAAAGACTCCAATCAAACTCAAGAAAATAGCCAACATAATGATTCCTGGCTTTGAAACTGAATTGAATTGAAAGATTAAAATAAAGAAGATCAATGCCAAACCTGTAAAAAAGGCTCCTATTAAAAAAGACTGTTGTTTATTTTGTTCTTCGATTTCTCCAGTGTAATCTACATCAACTGTTGCTGGAAGGCTAGGAAAATTTTCCATTTCCTTCTGAATTTGATTTACGATAGCAGTTGCGTTTCCTCCTGGAGCAAGGGCTGAATAGAGCAATACAACTCTCTTTACCTTGTCGTGTTTGATGGCACTAAATCCAGAATTGTTTTTTTTCTTTGCAACTGCTGATATGGGAATTTCTCTGATCTGTCCTGAAGCTTGATCTCTAAAGGTAATTCTTTGCTCAAAAATAGCACTTGTTTTGTACTTATCATCTTGATTAAATCGCACGTAGATATCATAGTCTTCACCATCTTCTTTGTAAATGCCCGCTTTTGCACCAAAAACGGCATTCCGTAATTGTTGCCCAACTTGCATGGTGCCTATTCCCAACTCCCCTGCCTTCTTACGATCTACCTCTACCAGCATTGCGGGCTTTGCTTTATTCACGTCAATCTTTAATTCATCAATTCCAGCAATGCTTTTGGCATTGATATAGTCTCTCATCCTTTGAGCTGTCTTAATTAATTCGTCATAGTCATTTCCTTGTAATTGAATACTAATTGCGTATCATGCTGGGGGGCCAACCGCGTCTTTCTCTACCGAGATAGAGACTCCAGGATAAACATCTTTTAAGGCTTCTTGAACCTTTGCTTGAAGTTCTTCACTTTTGGCTCCTCTTCGGAATTTAAATTCTCGCATGGTTGCTGTAATCTTCCCTTTATGAGGCATTCTCGCTGATGAACCCCCGTCTGTCTGTGGGTTCCCAGCTCCAGCACCTACTTGAGAGACAGCACTTTCAACTAAAAAGTTATACCCTTTATCATCTACATATTCAGAATCGTTGAGAATTCCGTAAACCTGATCTTCTACTGCTTTGGTAATTTCATTGGTTTTTTCGATGTCTGTACCTTCGGGATATTCGATATAGACGATAATTTGATTGGGTTTATTATCAGGAAAGAATTCAACTTCTGTTCTACCTGATTTGCTGGATGTTATGAACCCAGATATTGAGATCACTAATAAAACGAGAGTTCCCAGACTTACAGCAATAGATCTCCATCCTTTTAAAGCCCCTCGAATCATCCCTTCATAGAAACGTTCCCACCTTGGTAAGACTATGTTTTGAAACCTATTTGCCATTGGTCTGAGTGCAAATCTATACACCCAAAACATGATTGCAGTAAAGACCATAATAGTTCCCAGTGCTCCTGAGGAGCCTCCGAAGAAGTAGATAAGGATTCCTATCAAAGCAAGAATGGATGTAATCGTAATGATTCTGTTCAGTGGCATGTTTTTATCTTCTGTAGTCATCAACTGAGATACCATGACCGAATTGAAGAAGATGGCCACAAAGAGTGACGATCCAAGAACGACTGATAATGTTACAGGAAAATAAATCATAAACTGTCCCATCACACCTGGCCAAAACCCTAGTGGGAGAAATGCAGCTACTGTGGTTAATGTAGAAATAATAATTGGGAATGCGATTTCTCCAATCCCTTTCTTTGCAGCTTCTATTCTAGACATCCCTTCTTCGTCCATCAAACGGTAAACATTTTCTACTACAACAATTCCGTTGTCAACTAGCATCCCTAATCCCATAATTAATCCAAAGAGAATCATGGTATTCATGGTGTATCCCATCGCGTTCAGAATCATCAATGACATAAACATAGACATTGGTATGGCAAATCCTACAAATAAGGCATTCTTAAAGCCAAGAAAAAACATCAATACCATGACGACTAGGATCACCCCGAAGATAATGTTGTTTACTATATCATCTACTTGTCCGATGGTTTTTGAGGACTGGTCATTGGAAATGGTTACTTTTAAGTTGGGAGGAAATATCTTAGCCTTGGTGTCTTCTACAATCTCTTGAATCTGCTCAGCAGCTCGAACCATGTTTTGCCCTGCTCTTTTCTTTACATCCAGCATTACTACTGGAGTCCCTTTTTTTAGTGAGGAATCGTATTCACGCGCATAGGTCGTTTTTTCTTTGTCTTTAAAAAATATTTGAGCAATGTCTTTGAGGTAAATCGAATTTCCATTTTCTGATTTCACCACAAAGTTTTCTAGCTGACTGGGTTTCTCGATTTCACCTACAATACGGATCGTTCTTCTTTGTCCGCTAGCCACAAGGTTTCCAGCAGACATTGTTAAATTACCATTATTGATAGCATTGATAATGTCGCCAAAACTCACTCGGGCAGCCATCATTTTGTAAATATCTACAGCAACTTCAACTTCTTTATCCTCAGCTCCACGGATATCCACTTTCTTAATTTCAGGTAAATCTTCAATCTCGTCTTGTAGATATTCTCCAAACTCTTTTAATTTCTCTACGGGATAATCTCCGCTAATGTTGATATTGAGGATTGCCACTTCTTCTGATATGCTCAACTCAAAGATGTTTGGATCTACTTTTGCTCCATTAAACGTGGGCCAGTCTTCGCTAGACACTTCGGAATCTACTTCATCTTTCACTTTTTGCTTTGCAGTTTCTACCGAAATCCCTTCTTCAAATTCAACGGTCACCATAGAGTAGTCTTCTTGCGATGTTGAAGTGATATCTACCACGCCACTCAAGGTTTTTAACTTGTCTTCAAGCGGATCTGTAATGAGTTTTTCAACATCTTCTGCCGTATTTCCAGGGAATAGTGAACTAATATATATTTTGGTTTCCTTGATTTCTGGGAAACTTTCTCTTGGCATGGTAAGAAAGGCTGACAAGCCAAGAGAAAAAATCACCAACATTAAGACGTACATGGTTGTCTTGTTATTAATCGCCCACGATGCAATAGGAAACTCTTTGTTTACTTTCTTTTGTTGATTGGTCATTATTTTACTTTTTGATCTTTGTGGGCGATTTTTACTTCTTGATTATTTTTAACACTTCTAGCGCCTTCTAGAATGATCTTGTCACCAACATTAATACCATCCAAAACTTCTATTCGATCTCCTTGTGTCTTTCCAACAGCAATCAATCTCTGTACCGCTTTCCCATAAGTTCCCTTCTCCTTATTTACCTCGCCTGAGATTGCATATACGTATTGCTGTCCTACTGCATTTTCAGAAATGATACTCAATGGTATTAGTATAGCTTCTCCATTTGTATAATCATTGATCTTCAATCTAGCGGTTAAATTGGGCTTTATATTATCACTCTTATTTGGAACTGGAACTTCAATCTTAAAGGTTCTGTTGGACGGGTTGATAAAGTTGCCTGCTTGTCGTATTTTTGAATTGATTGTAGTGCCTAAGATTGGAAAGTTTACCACAACTGTCTTTCCTTTGGTGACATTCTTTAAGTACGTCTCAGGGACGTCTGTTTCGACGTACATATTATCCAAATTCACAATTCTAAATACCTCAGAACCTTGACCTGGAGCTATAATGGTTCCCTCATCTTTAATCACATCGTCAATCACACCAGCAAAAGGTGCTGTTATTTTGTACTTTTCTAGTTGTTTAGTCAATTGTTCTACAAGATTCTTACTAGTTAAATAATCTGTTTCTACTTGTAGGTATTGAATTTCAGAACCGATCTTCTGATCCCAAAGTCTTTTCTGACGGTCATATGTCGTTTTTGTCAACAGGGCCATTGCCTCCGCTTGTGCTAGCTGTTGTTGCATACCGCCATCATCAATTACCGCCAGTAGCTGTCCTTTAGCTACCTGCTGTCCTTTTTCGACTAAAATCTTTTGTAGCAAACCAGACACTTCTGGATAGATGAGTACATTTTGTTTGGTTTTTACATTTCCTTGCAACTCTAGATAATGGGTGAATATTTCTTCTTCTATTGGATAGATCGTAATTAATGGAATCTTTTTGTCTGGATTTAAACTTTCTAGTTTTTCATTTAGTTGGTTAATCTGCTTATTGAGTTTTTGCAGTTCTTTATCGAGCTCTATCTTCTTTTCTTTGAGTATGCTGGTATCGTTAGATTCTAACACCTTATTCAGTGAGTTTGTTTTTTTCTTAGAACAGGATGCCAATATCAATATGATGATAAGTATTGAGTAAATCGTTCTCATGATGGATTATTTTAGTGGGATGTTTAATGCATTTTCTAGTGCTGCTTTTTTTGCAATCACATCAAGCATTGATTGAATAAATGTTTGTTGTTGTGAGTATAGCTGATTTTGAGCTTGTGTTAAGTCAAAACTAGAAGAAATTCCTTCTACAAATTTAATCCGTTGTTTCTTCTCTATTTTCTCTGCGAGATCTAAATTTTTCTTGGCTGTTTGATAGTTTTCAATACTTAATTGGTAGTCACTTCTAGCCATTTTAGCTTCAAGACTCAATCTTTCTTCAGTCTCTTTTAGTTGGATGTCTGCAATGTCTAGATTTATTTTTGCTCGCTGAGTCCTAGAACTTCTAGCAAGACTACTGAACAAGGGGACATTTAAGCTCACTCCTAGCAAGGAGTAATTAAATCCTCTTTGGCCCGAGAAATCAAGCAACGATGTTGAGTTGGAGTTCATCTGGGTTCCATAGTTAATCAATGCGTTTAACGTAGGGAGTGCCCTACTTTTCTCCAGTTGCATCAAAAGTCTCTTGGACTCTCTGTCATTTTCTGCAATCCTGTAATCGATATGGTTATTTAGATTAAACGATTCGCTAATAAGTCTCAAATCAATATTTGATCTAGTTAACGAATCTAGTGTGTCTGTAAGTGTAAGTTTCACATCTATATCATTCCCCATTGTAAGGTTGAGCATTTGGTATGCAATCGCTTTTAAACGTATTACACTACTCAGCTGACTCTTAATATTTCCCAAGGTAATCTCTAGTTGCTCAACATTTTCTTCCTCTGTTAATCCGTTTTCAAAAATCTTTTGAGTGTCATTTAAACTTTTCTCTAAAATTTGAATATTTCCTTTTAATATTTTTATGCTTTCTTCTGATATCAACACATTTCCATAAGCATTTATGACGGCCTCTCTAGTTAGCAATTCTGTTTTTTCTTTTGCTTGTTCTGAGATTTTTAAAAAGGTTCTCGCAGATTCTAACCCTACAAAATAAGAGCCATCAAACAATAACTGCTTTAATGTTATTGCGAGATTTAGGTTTTGTTTGGTGCCGAAGATTACCTCAGTAAATTCTCCTGGAGTTCCACCAAAAAACTCGGCTGGTATAAGCGAAACTTGCTGTTTTAAGAAATTCTGATAGTCTATACCAGCGTTTATACTAGGAAACCCTATGGTCGTGGTTTCCCATTTTTGTTTCTTTGCAGACTTAATATCTTCTTTAGCAATCCTGTTGCTAAAGCTATTTTTTATTGCGTAATCTATTGCTTGATCTAAAGAGAGAGTCATCTGGTTTTCCTGACTACTTGAGGACAAGGTGAAAAGGATAGCGACAATAATGATAAGGTGCTTTTTCATGTGTTGATTGTATTGGTGTTTTTGTTGTGTAATTTTTTTTATGGCTAAAGTTTATTAGACATGTAATCGCTTTGTTGATTGACTGGAATGTAATTGTTTTTCTAATTCGTGAATCCCTTTTTCTGTACAAATACCGCACAAATGATATTCTAAATAATAGTTCATTAGTGTTCCCATAGAATAATTATTTAAAGGGAAAATATCTTTATTTTTGATTCCCATGACTCCATGAATATAAATTCTGGTAACAAAATCTGTATTTATAGTCGTTTTGTATAGTTTCTGGTTGATTCCTCGAATCAAGTTATCTTTTATGGAGTCTTGCATGAATTCAAATTGTCTTTTCTTCAGATTTGTATAAATTTTAGGATAGTATTTTTGAAGTTGATACTGTGGGGATGATTTTTCATCTTTTAAATGTTGCATCAAAAGTTTTTTGATTTCAAATAACTCTGCAATTGAATTTTGCTGACGCTCGTGTATGGTATTCATTCCACAACAAATGGTATCGAACAGGTAATTAGTCACTGCTTCAACCAACTCTGTTTTGTTATTGTAATGAGTGTAAATCGTCTTTTTAGATATGCCCAAAGATCTGGCAATATCATCCATAGTAATACTCTTAAAACCTAGGCTTAAGAACATATCTGCAGCATTATTTAAAATCTTAACTTTCATGAAATCAGAATACAAAGATACATTTGGAAACTCTGGAAACAATAAAAGTTTCTAAAGTTTTAGTACTTTTTTAACATTTGGCTATTACAAACTCTTTTTTAGTAACTATCCAGCCGCTTAATTTTTTTCAGACAAAAGTATAATTTTTTTAAATTAGCGATGTGGATTTGAGATCTAAGTTACTAAAATTAGAGCGCCGTTTGTCAGAGGCTCAAAAAATTATTTTAGAGCAATCGCAACAAATTAAAAAGCAATCCGAAGAG
>JABSPP010000087.1 GCA_013214275.1 Flavobacteriaceae bacterium | reverse complement strand
CTTTTGCTTTGATCAAAGAAACAGCTAAACGATTTGTTGAAAACGGAGAACTCGAAGTGACTGCCACTCCTTTTGATAGAGAGCTTTCTGGAAAACATGATCATATCTACCTAGATGGTGACTATGCATATTGGCAAAACTCATGGGATGCTACAGGAAAACCAGTAACTTGGGATATGATTCACTATGACGTACAGCTAATTGGTGGGTCTGTCTTGCATCAAGGAAAAATTGCTGAAATGATGACAGGTGAAGGAAAAACACTTGTTTCCACGCTTCCTGTGTATCTTAACGCACTTACCGGAAATGGTGTCCATGTGGTCACAGTAAATAATTACCTAGCTAAACGCGACCGCGCTTGGATGGCTCCTATTTTTGAATTTCACGGACTCAGTACTGACTGTATTGATGAACACCAGCCTAACTCAGAAGCGAGAAGAAAGGCCTACAATGCAGACATTACCTATGGAACCAACAACGAATTTGGCTTTGATTACCTGCGCGACAATATGGCTAACTCTAAAGAAGACCTCGTACAGAGAGCTCCTAATTATGCTATCATAGATGAAGTTGACTCAGTTTTAATTGATGATGCAAGAACCCCCTTAATTATCTCTGGACCTGTTCCTCAAGGTGATAGACACGAGTTTAATGAATTAAAGCCTCTAGTTTACGACCTAGTTTCACTACAAAACAAATATTTAGTTGGAGTTTTGGCTGAATCCAAAAAATTAATTGCTGAGGGAAACACAAAAGAAGGCGGATTTCTACTTTTGAGAGTTTACAGAGGTATTCCCAAAAATAAGGCATTGATTAAATTCCTGTCACAAGAAGGTGTAAAACAATTACTTCAAAAAACAGAGAACACCTACATGGCAGACAATAACAAACTCATGCCAGAAATTGATGCTGAGTTGTGGTATGTTATCGAAGAAAAAAACAATTCAATTGATCTCACCGACAAAGGAATTGCACATTTATCCACCAAAACAAACGACGAAAACTTCTTCGTTTTACCCGATATGGGAATTGAGATTGGTGCCATTGACGAGAGCGAGTCATCCCCAGAAAAAAAAGCACAACTCAAAGAAACACTCTACAAAGATTTTAATGTCAAAAGTGAGCGTATTCACACAATGAATCAGCTACTAAAAGCATATAGTTTATTTGAAAAAGATGTGGAATACGTTGTGGTAGACAATAAAGTGATGATTGTTGATGAGCAGACAGGACGTATTATGGATGGTCGCAGATACTCCGATGGACTCCACCAAGCTATAGAAGCTAAAGAAAATGTAAAGATTGAAGATGCAACGCAAACTTTCGCTACCGTTACCCTACAAAACTATTTTAGAATGTACCGCAAACTCTCTGGTATGACAGGTACAGCCATTACAGAAGCTGGTGAATTTTGGGAAATCTACAAATTAGACGTTGTTGAGATACCCACCAATAAGCCTATTGCACGAGACGATAAGCAGGATTTAGTCTACAAAACCACCAGAGAAAAATTCAATGCTGTAATCGATGATATCGTAAAGTTGGTTGAAGCCAAGAGACCTGTGCTTGTTGGAACTACTTCTGTAGAGATTTCTGAATTATTAGGCCGAATGCTCAAAATGCGTAAAATTAGTCACAATATCCTGAATGCTAAATTACATAAGAAAGAAGCCGATGTTGTTGCTGAAGCTGGAAAACCAGGACAAGTAACAATCGCAACCAATATGGCTGGTCGTGGAACAGATATCAAACTCTCTGAACAAGTAAAAGAAGATGGAGGTTTAGCCATTATAGGCACAGAAAGACACGACTCACGTAGAGTAGATAGACAGTTAAGAGGTCGTGCAGGGCGACAAGGAGATGTGGGATCATCACAGTTTTATGTGGCGCTTGACGATAATCTGATGCGATTGTTTGGATCTGAAAGAATTGCCAAAATGATGGATCGTATGGGATTAAAAGAAGGAGAAGTTATTCAGCACTCTATGATTACCAAATCCATCGAAAGAGCACAAAAAAAAGTGGAAGAAAACAATTTTGGAATCCGAAAGCGTTTGTTAGAGTATGACGACATTATGAACTCTCAACGAGAGTTTATCTACAAAAGAAGAAGAAACGCTCTTGACGGAAAACGCTTACAGATTGATGTTGCTAATATGATCTATGACACGTGCCAATCAATCATTAACACCAATAAAATCAATAAAGATTTTCAAAACTTTGAGTTCGAACTCATTCGTTTTACGTCTATGACCTCCCCGTTTACTGAAGAGGAGTTTGAATCCACTACCGAATCTGAGTTGACAGACAAATTATATGAAATAATTACAGCGCATTACAAAGAAAAAGCTACACGAAATGCTATGTTAACATTTCCAGTCATCAAAAATGTGTATGAAAACGAAGGAGATCGTTACGAGCGAATTGTTGTTCCGTTTACTGACGGTATTAAATCACTACAAGTGGTAACCAATTTAAAGGAGGCCTACGAAACCGAAGGGAAATCTTTAGCGAAAGATTTTGAGAAGAATATTACTCTTGCGATTATTGACGAAAACTGGAAGGAGCATTTGCGTAAAATGGATGAATTAAAGCAATCTGTTCAAAATGCTTCTTATGAGCAAAAAGATCCTTTGTTGATCTATAAGTTTGAAGCCTTTGAATTATTTAAAATAACCATAGACAAAATCAATCGAGAAGTGCTGTCCTTTCTTTTTAAGGGCGAGTTACCCAACCAAGGAAGAGCGCAAGTTTCAGAAGCTCGAAAGCAACAAAGAGAAAAATTAAACTTACGAAAAGAAGAAGTTCAAAACTCAACAGAGCAAGCTATCGCCAATTCTAGACAGCAGCAGGAGGGATCTGTTGAAACCATTGTTAGAGAAAAACCTAAAATTGGAAGAAATGAGCTGGTTACCATCAAAAATATCATGAGTGGGGAAGAAAAAGTAGTTAAATACAAACAAGCAATTCCTCTCATTGATAAGGGAGAATGGATTTTGAAGTAGTATTTTCACATAAAGTGTTGTTATTCAATTATTTTGAATATTTTTAGGATTTACACAACACTAAAACAATGTTATTTGTCCATTATGATCCTGTTTTAGATCCTCCTCAGTTTTGTTTGCTAAACGTTCACTTACAATCTCCTCATCTACTACTTCCACTTCCTCTACTGGTAGTTCTTTAGGTTCTTCGTATGGAAGTGGCTCTAGTAAATTGACCTGTTTGATTTTTTCAGTTGTCAGTTGATTTCCTTGAGCACGAATTCCTTTCACCGCAATAAACTCTTCAAAATTTACCCTTCTTTTATCTAGAGAGCGCTTCGAAAAAAGAATTTCAGCCACAGGTCTATAGTCAGTTGCAATAATTTCTAACTGTGAGCTTGGATGCTCTGAAATAAAAATTTCTTCTTTTTCAGGGATCTCAATTAAAAAACGTTTGACATAGTATTTTTGCTTATCTCCATCAAAATAAATTACAGAAATTGGCTTTCTAGGATTCCATTTCTCTAAAACAATCATATCGTCTTCAAAATGCATTTGCAAATTAGGAGTTACTGCCTTAATTTTCCCTGATTGTGTGGCAATTAATATTTTATCTTCTGCTTTAAACTCTCCTAATAAATCTCCACGATCATCTACATTTAATCGTTGAACAGTATCATCAAACCAGATTTTTCGAGGCTTTAGGGTAGAAACTCCTGCATACTTAAACTCTACTTTCTTAATAGCATATTTTGTGATCGTATTTCCTCGCACCCCACGACTTTTAACAGCAAGGTCGGCAAAATCGATATCCCATTTAAGCTTTTTTATACTACCTGCGGCCCTCAGATTAATGGTAACAACTTCTGCTTCTCCGTTCGGATTAGCAGTAAAATAGTGAACAACAGAACCCTTGCTTCCGTTGGTTAGATCATATTCTTTATCACGAGTTACTCCTGTAACAGTAAAGCGCTTCATGTAACTAGGGCCTCCCCTACCGTCTCGATACATCATATTATACACTGTACGTTTATCTTTTTTCTTAAATACAGCTACATGTATCATGTCTTTTCCTACAAAAGTCTTGGAAGCCACTTTAGTCACCATCATCTTCCCATCTTTACGGAAGATAATTACATCATCAATATCGGCACAATCTGTAACATACTCGTCTTTTCTGAGTGATGTTCCTATAAACCCTTCAACTCGGTTGACATATAACTTGGTATTCCGAATAACGACTTTAGTCGCAACAATGTCATCAAAAGTTCGAATTTCTGTCTTGCGCTCTTTCCCTTTACCGTACTTTTTCTTCAGTTCTTTAAAATAGTCAATGGCAAAATCAATTAAATGAGCAAGGTGATGCTTCGTTTCTTCAATCTTGCCCTCCAAACTTTCAATAAAATGCTTGGCTTTGTCGACATCAAACTTAGAAATTTTCTTGATTCTGATTTCTGTGAGACGGATAATATCCTGTTCTGTAATTGACCTTTTCAGATGAGTAATATAAGGCTTCAGCCCTTTATCGATGGCTGTAATTACCCCTTCCCAAGTTTCTTCTTCCTCTATGTCTCGGTAAATCCTGTTCTCAATAAAAATGCGTTCAAGAGAGGCGAAATGCCACTGTTCTTCTAACTCACTCAGTTGAATCTCAAGTTCTCTTTTCAACAGTTCCACAGTATAATCTGTCGATGTTTTAAGCATTTCAGTAACACCCACAAACTTAGGTTTGTTATTCTCGATAATGCAACAAAGGGGAGAAATCGAATTTTCACAATTGGTAAAGGCGTACAAGGCATCAATTGTCTTATCTGGCGAAATATTGGGAGGAAGATGAACAAGAATTTCTACATGAGCGGCAGTATTGTCCTCTATACGTTTGATCTTGATCTTTCCTTTGTCATTCGCTTTTAAAATACTATCGATAATACTTGACGTTGTTGTAGCGAAAGGAATTTCTGTAATGACTAGTGTTTTCTTGTCTAACTGAGAGATTTTTGCTCGAACACGTACCTTGCCACCTCGTTTTCCATCGTTATAATTGGAAAAGTCGGCAATTCCTCCCGTTAGAAAGTCAGGTAGAATTCTAAAACTTCTTCCTTTTAGATATTTAATAGAGGCATCAATTAGCTCATTAAAATTATGAGGTAAAATTTTTGTAGAGAGCCCAACCGCAATTCCCTCCGCTCCTTGAGCCAATACTAGAGGAAATTTTACTGGCAGGTGTACAGGCTCTTTTTTACGCCCGTCATAAGAAGCTTGCCATTCGGTAGTTTTTGGATTAAAAATAACCTCTAGTGCAAATTTAGACAAGCGCGCCTCAATATAACGAGAAGCAGCGGCGCGATCTCCTGTGAGAATATTTCCCCAGTTTCCTTGCATGTCTATGAGCAGCTCTTTCTGTCCCATTTGCACCATAGCATCCGCAATAGAAGCATCCCCATGAGGGTGATATTGCATAGTGTGACCTACAATATTGGCAACTTTGTTATAACGACCATCATCCAAATCTTTCATAGAATGCATGATACGTCGCTGTACAGGTTTAAAGCCATCATTAATAGCAGGAACAGCTCTTTCTAAAATAACATAAGAAGCATAATCTAAAAACCATTCCTTATACATTCCTGTGACTTTGGTAATGGTTTCCGTAGCTTCAGTGTGCTCAGTTTGACTCAATTCTTCGTCGAATTCTTCTTGGTCATTCATCTCTTCGCTCATGTCGTAAAACGATCTTCATTTAAAGGGTTATTTTTTATAACTTTTATTTTCTCTTCCTATTTACAGAACGTTTGATCATCTGTAAAGCAAAAATCATTAGTAATACCGATGAAATTCCAAGATAAGCACTTCTGTTCTGTTTAAAGGACAAGTCGTTGTAGTTCAATTTTACCAACCAAAAAATAAGGATGACCACAAAAATGATTGACATGGCATTAAAAACTTTTGCTACTGCCTTCATCTCTTACTCCTCAACCACATCTAGTTCAACCTTTAAATTTTCTATGATAAACTTTTGTCTATCAGGTGTATTTTTTCCCATGTAAAATTGCAACATTTGGTCAATAGACATTTCCTTGTCTAGCATTACAGGATCCAAACGCATGTCATCTCCAATAAAATGAACAAATTCATTGGGCGAAATTTCACCCAATCCTTTAAACCGGGTGATTTCTGGTTTTCCTCTTAATTTTTCTATTGCTACTTGCTTTTCCTCTTCAGAATAACAGTAAATAGTTTCTTTTTTATTTCGAACCCTAAATAATGGCGTTTCCAAAATATACAAATGACCTTCTTTAATCACCTCGGGGAAAAATTGTAAAAAGAACGTAATCAGTAACAATCGAATGTGCATTCCATCAACATCAGCGTCGGTCGCAATCACAATATTGTTGTAGCGCAATCCTTCCAAACCGTCCTCGATATTCAGAGCCGCTTGTAGCAAGTTAAACTCCTCATTTTCATACACGATCTTCTTTGAAAGTCCATAAGAATTTAATGGCTTCCCTTTTAGGCTAAACACCGCTTGGGTATTGACATTTCTAGATTTTGTAATCGAACCAGAAGCCGAATCACCCTCCGTGATAAACAGTGTGGTATCTAGATAACTCTCTTTCTTAGTATCGCCAAAATGCACACGGCAATCGCGCAACTTCTTATTGTGAAGACTCGCCTTTTTTGCTCGCTCTCTAGCTAGTTTTCGAATTCCAGAAAGTTCTCTTCGCTCCTTCTCTGCTTGGAGTATTTTTTTCTGAAGTTTCTCCGCAGTCTCGGTATTTTTATGAAGGTAATTGTCTAGATATCTCTTAACAAAATCGTTAATATATGTTCTTACTGTAGGCAATCCTCCACCCATTTCTGTAGAACCTAACTTGGTTTTCGTCTGACTTTCAAACACAGGTTCCATCACTTTAATACTTACCGCAGAAATAATGGATTTACGTACGTCAGACGCATCAAAATTCTTTTTAAAAAATTCTCGTACAGTACGTACGACCGCCTCTCTGAAGGCAGCCTGATGCGTTCCTCCTTGCGTGGTATGCTGACCATTTACAAAAGAATGATATTCCTCAGAATACTGCGTCTTGCTGTGTGTGATTGCAACTTCAATATCACCTCCTTTCAAGTGAACTATAGGATACAAC
>JABSPP010000086.1 GCA_013214275.1 Flavobacteriaceae bacterium | reverse complement strand
TGTCGTATTTGTATGATATTGATGGAAAGATAAACACTTAACTTTGGTTTAGATAGTACAAACATAAGGGCTAACGCTACATCCTATCAATTTTGAAACCAAGGTCGCCACACCAGATAATCAAGTATCAAAAAATCGATGATACACAACAAAAACAATGAAATCAACAGAAATAGATGTGTTTAGCTTAGATGTCTATGATCTCAGATTCTGTACCCTTTGTAGCAATGTTGGATGAGAATAATGAACAAACACATAAGTAGGGTGGGGAGTTAAATTACTTAAACTATGCTTAGAAAGCTTTTTTAAAGAAGAGATCAAAGGAGCTGCTTTAAAAGTCTCTTTGGCATAATTATCTGCTTGGTACTCAAAAGCTCTGGAGATGCTGTTCATCATCAACCCTAAAAATTCAGAAATTGGAGAGTACAGAATTCCAAAAGCAATGAAACCAACGTGAAAGCTGTGAATGTTAACACCCAAGGCTCCAGATAGGATAGGATAATTTATAAACAATGAAAGCAGAAAAAATGTAAGTCCAGTCATTAGAATAGAACTAATTAAGTTGAAAATAATATGTTTTCTCTTGTAATGTCCAACTTCATGTGCCAAAACAGCTACAATCTCTTCCTCATCTAAATCGTGAATTAGAGTATCATAAAGCGTAACTCTCTTTTGTGCTCCGAAACCTGAGAAATAAGCATTTGCCTTCGTTGATCTTTTAGAACCATCAATCACAAAGATGTTATCAATCGTAAACCCAACGGTTTTTGCGTACTGTGTAATCGACTGCTTCAACTCACCATCCTCCAGTGGAGTTTGTTTATTAAAAAGAGGAACAATTAGTTTGGAATAAAACATATTCATAAAAATGGAAAAGAGTGTCACCAATCCCCAAGCATAGAGCCAGAAATTTTTCCCTGTAAGTTGATAAAACCATATAATTAGAGACAAAATCCCACCGCCTAAAACAGCAGTTATGAAGAATCCTTTCATTTTATCCAATAAAAACAGTTTTTTGGTCGCCTTGTTAAAACAAAAGCGTTCCTCAATCACAAACGTGTTGTAATATGAAAAGGGTAGGGTGAGTATCGTAGTTGCAATCAGAATAATTCCAAAAAAAATCAGTGCAACAACAATCGCATTATTACTCAATGAACGTGCAAAATTGTCAATAAATTCAAACCCATCAAGAAAAAAAAAGATTAATGTCCCTGAAAAAGAAACCAATGAACTGATGTTCCCAAACCGATAATTTGTTTTTTTGTAAGCCTGAGATTTTTTGTAATCGTCCTCTTGATAAACATCTTTTAACTCTTTGGGAATTTCATCATCAAAATGTTTTGCATTCAGGCGGTCGATCATTTTATTGACTAAAAAACTAAGTGTTATGATACCAATGAAAACGTAAAAGAGCGTTGAGGATAACACTTGAATTATGTGATATTTTATCTGTTAACTACTTCATTTTTTTTCTGGCATACATGGCAGCACCAATAATCCCAGCATTGTTTCTAAATCTAGCAACTTTTACTGGAATATCAGTTGTTAAATACGCTTTAAAATGATCGTATTTTTTACTAATTCCACCTCCCAAAATTACCAAGCTAGGAGAGAAGACCAGTTGAATATACTGCAGTAACGAGTCAAAACGAGTTGCCCATTCTTTTAATGATAACCCTTCTTTTTTTCTTACAGAATCGGCTGTAAAAAGTTCAATGATCTCACCATTAGAGTGTAGCATTTTCCCAACTTCTAGGTTTGGAATTAATTTTCCCTTATAAAATAAGCCCGAACCAATTCCAGTTCCAATAGTAACGAGTAATACCACACCTTTCTCTTTCTTGCCAGCTCCTAAATTCATCTCAGCAACGCCCGCCAAGTCAGCGTCATTACTCACATAAAATGGAAGACCAGTGATTTCTTCAAAAAGCTGATCCACCTTCACATTCAACCATAAAGGATCCAAATTACCATAGTGAATACATTTGCCATTTTTGATAGTTGTAGGAAAACTACAGCCTACGGAATTTTTCCATTCAAAATGATCTATGAGTTGTTTAACGACCCTAGCAATTGCCTTTGGTGTTCTGGGTTGTGGAGTCGCTATTCTGTGTCTCTCAGAGATTAACTTCCCCGTATCGACATCTACTATTGCAGCTTTCATACCAGAACCACCAATGTCTATTCCTAATACTTGCATGTTTAGTTTTTAGTTTGTCTTTGTCTTTTCGCTTCAAAAATCAATATCGCTGCTGCAACCGAGACATTCATAGAATCTACCTGTCCCTCCATAGGAATATAAATATGTTGCTTTGCCGATGACCGCCAGATCTCTGTTAGTCCAGTCGCCTCAGAGCCAACAACCAAAGCACATCCTCGTGTGTAATCTTCTCGCGTATATGTATTTGAATTTTGCAAAGTGGCACTAAAAATAGAAATATTTTTTTCTTCCAGAAAATCAATAATTTCTTGTGAATTCCCAATGGCTATTTGATTGGTAAACACAGAACCTAGACTAGACCGAATGACATTCGGATTAAAAACATCAGTTTTTGTATCTGCAAGAATTACAGCATCAATATTTGCAGCATCAACAGTGCGAAGCATTGCCCCGATATTCCCGGGCTTTTCAATACCCACAGCAATGAGAATTAAAGGGTTTTTATTTTGAAATACCAATTGATCAAGAGCTGTTTTTTTTGAGCTTACTAGCGCCATCAAACCCTCCGTAGATGCTCTGTATGCGATCTTTTGATATACCTGATGAGAAACTCTAACAACCTCAAATTCATTTTTACAGAAGCTAATATCTTCGTCAATTCTGTCCGATACGGTAAGGATTGTATCAATTGTATATCCACCTTTAATCGCCAAGCAAATCTCTCGTTTTCCTTCGACAGTAAACAAGCCCTGCTTTCTGCGCTCACGCGATTTATCCTGTAACTTCAGAATATTTCTGATAAAAGGATTATGAAAACTTTCAATGTACTTCATAAAAAAAGCGATCATTTCTGGTGGGCTAAAGTACTATTTTTATCTTTTTCAGAAATGCCTTTGTGTATTTGTTGAACGTTAAGAGATCACAGCGTAAAATAAAGCGATAGCAAAGAGTCAAGATGAGTTCAAAATAACAATTAACTATCAAAGAGCTAGTCCCAGAAGTATTCTAAGGAAACTATGTTAATCAATTTGCGACTAGCCTCGGGGGATTCAATCCTTTGGCGATTGCCCCACGATTAAAAAAAGGAGTCAGTTACTCATCAGCATTTCACCTTTATCCTCCGTTAATCTTTTTGTGATATCGTTTCCAAAGTGTCGTTTGGTGCGATTCCAAACGAATCTTTCTCCCTTGGATAAAGGCATCGCTGATATTGTTGGTTCGCATGTCTAGCGCATCCCCTTCAGAGATAAATAGGGTTGCGTCTTTCCCAATTTCCAGTGTTCCAGTAAATCCATCAACTCCCAAAATTTTAGCGGCGTTACCAGTAATCAATTGTACTGCCATTTCTTTATCCAGGCCAAAAGCGGCATAAGTTCCAGCATAAAATGGTAAATTACGCGTGTTCATGCGTTCCATTTGTCCTTCCATACCAATAGCTACTGTAATGCCTTTATCGATTAATATCTTTGCATTTCTGTAAGGTAAGTCGTAGTCATCATCCACAAGGCTTGGAATCCTGTGAGCTCTGTTGATAACCACAGGAATATCATTTTTTACCAGAAGGGAAGCCACGTTATCGGCATCTTCACCACCCACAATAACAATGCGATTTATGCCTAATTCTTTAGCCATGTGTACGGCATCTGTAATTTCCTTTTGCCCATTTACATGGATAAAAAGTTTTTGTGTTCCTTTAAACAGCCTCTCCATAGCCTGATAAGCAAGGTTCATTTCAGTACGATTACCTGATAAATAGCTTTTTGCTTCTTTAAAATAATTGGTGATTTGTTGAATATTTTTAGAGTAATTTTTATCAGGTTTAAGACTAGGATCTTCACCAAGCCACCATCGACCGCTTGTAAAACTGTCTGGCCAGTTAAGATGTATCCCATGATCTACCTTCACGGCAGCATCTTCCCAGTTCCAAGCATCTAGTTGCATAACAGAAGCCGTACCCGAGATGGTTCCACCCCTAGGTGTTATTTCTGCCATTAAGACCCCGTTAGGCCGCATAGACTCAATCACTTTGCTTTCTGCGTTGTAAGCGATAAGACTGCGCACATGTGGAAGCATAGGTCCAACTTCGTCAACATCTCTCGTTGCCCTTACTGCGTCAACTTCAGCCAATCCAAGAGAGGCATTAGCGGCAATAAATCCGGGATAGACATGTTTTCCTTTTGCATCAATGATGGTGCCCTCATACATTCGTTTCACCATAGACGTGCCAACATACACAAGTTTCCCATCTCTGAATATGATTAGCGAGTTCTCTATGACTTTACCATTTCCAATATGAGCAGTTGCCCCAACGATGGTGAATGCTTTAGTTTGCTTTGGTGCTGGAGTTTGTTGAGCAACAAGGCTTCCAGTGAAAAAGAAAGCAATCAGATGATATATGAATTGTTTTTTCATGATTTTCGTTTTATTCGGTGTCGCAAGTAAAATTCTTCAATACTTTTTTTTGTGGACTCTGAAGCTCACCACCATTGAGTTTTTCTGCCAGCATCATCTGAATCAATTTACCGCGTTCCTCTTTAATTGCTGTCCGCTTTTTCTGATCTTCTTCTAAATCGAAAAATACACGACCCTCAATGATTGTTTTTTCTGCTTTAGCATAAATCGACAAAGGATGATCGCTCCACAGGACAACATCGGCATCTTTTCCAACCTTGATACTTCCAGTCCTATCATCAAGGTGAAGAAGTTGAGCAGGATTAATAGTAACGGTATTCCATGCATCTAGCTCCGACATGCCTCCATATTTAATGGTCTTAGCAGCTTCTTGGTTCAGTCTTCTAGACATTTCCCTGTCGTCAGAATTAATGGCTACTGTCACTCCTGCGTCGTGCATGATTGCTGCGTTGTATGGAATTGCATCAATGACTTCGTATTTATACGCCCACCAATCAGAGAAAGTAGATCCTCCCACTCCGTGTTCTTTCATTTTATCAGCCACTTTATAGCCCTCTAAAATATGTGTGAATGTATTAATATTAAAATCGAACTTCTCAGCCACCTTCATAAGCATATTAATCTCACTTTGTACATAAGAATGACAGGAAATAAAACGCTCTTTGGCAAGAATTTCTGCAAGTGTTTCAAGTTCAATGTCTTTCCTGTAAGGTTTTCCACTTTTCTTCATTGCATCATATTCTCTTGCTCTTTGGAAGTAATCTACAAATACTTGTTCGGTGCCCATACGTGTTTGAGGAAACCGTACGGTATTATTATCACCCCAATTCGATTGTTTCACATTTTCTCCCAAAGCAAACTTGATGAATTTAGGACTGTTGTCGTAGATCATCTCATCCGCATTTTCCCCCCATTTCAACTTAATGATGGCAGAGCGACCACCAATTGGGTTTGCTGATCCGTGTAGAATTTGAATGGTGGTGACGCCTCCAGCCAAATTTCTGTAAATATTCACATCGTTAGGGTTGACCACATCTTCAATACTGACTTCTGCACTCGAATTGTGACCCGCCTCATTAATGGCAGATGCAGCAATATGAGAATGCTCATCGATAATACCAGCAGTTAAATGCTTCCCAGTTCCATCAATAACCCTCGCTCTTTTTGCCCTTAGATTCTTTCCTATTTGCGAAATTTTTCCATCTTTCAAGAGAACATCAGTATTTTCAAGGATTCCGTCTGCTTCACTCGTCCATACGGTTGTATTTTGTATTAAGATAGTTTCTTGCTCAGGTTGTGTAAAGTTACCTAGTCCTATGTTTGGATAGCTAACAGGCATTACAATGGGGAAATCTGTATCATCTTGCTTTTTTTTGCTTCCTTTCTTGCTCTTTTTTTTATTGAGTGCTTTTTTGGTTGCCGTGAATGTAGATGCATGTTCATGAATGTCAAAAGCCGTCCCAGTAAGTCCAACCTTGGAGGGTTGAGCAACCACTCTGGTAAAGTAGCCATCATCATTCACTGTCATTTGAATCCATCCATCTACAAAACTAAACTTTGATGTTATTTTTAGATCTCCAGATGTTAAACTTCCATGTTGTTTGGATCCCTTACCAGCTATCGACAGGGTATAATCTTTATCATTCACAGAAAAAGAATAGTCTCCAGTAATATCTAGAATATGCATATCATTGATGATGTAACGATCTCCCTGAACCCAATTTTCGTGTATCATACTTTCTTTATCAAAAATATCGCCATTGGTTATCAAAAAGTTGGCATGACTCCCAGTATTCAAATTTCCAATGTCCGACCTATTTAAAATCTGTGCGGGGATGGTGGTCAAAGCCTCTAGAGCGTTGGTTTTGTCATACCCGTAATACAGGGCTTTTTGAAGATTTTTATGAAATGATTTTAATGATTTTAACTTATGGGTAGTCAGTGCGAAAGTCACCCCATTTTTGTCTAGTACAGCTAGATTAGAAGGCTCTTGATTCCATTTTCTTAGATCACCCAGTGAAATTTGACTCGCAAGCAGAGAATTACTCACATCATAAGCCTTTCTAAAATCAATAGGAATAATCATCCTTGCGTTGGTTCTTTTAATATCTGCAATTTTTTCATACTCGTCACCACCCCCAACAATTGTATATTGAATTCCATATTCGTCCCCTATCTTGTCTGCTCGTAAGACATCTAACTGGTTTCCTCCTTCAAAAATTTGTACTAGTCCTTTGTTATCATTTAAGGCCTTTAAAGAAGCATCCCGGTTCTTTGCATTTCCACCAGCATACCATTGCGCATCCAAATATACCTGTCTAATCAAAGCCATTGCTCCCATACGAGAGGTGGGGTAGGCTTGTCTGGATTGAACACTTTTATTAAAAGATAAATATTGAGCCGACTCTGTATCTAATATTCGGTATGCATCAGAAGTATTTGTATTCAGGGCAACCAGCACACCATTCCCTCTTATAATACCGTCATGCACATGTGTATTGACCACTCCAAACCCTGCATTTAAAAATTCTTTTGCTTTTTTGTCATCAAAGTTAAAATGATGACT
>JABSPP010000085.1 GCA_013214275.1 Flavobacteriaceae bacterium | reverse complement strand
TTATTGGATTATGTGAAGCATGGTGGGAGTATGATTGTACAGTACAATACCAGTAGAAATGTGGATGTGGCTCCACCTTATCCGTTAGAACTGTCTAGAGATCGAGTGACGAATGAACATGCGCAGGTAAGGATACTGGAAAAGGATCATTCGGTGATGAATTTTCCCAATCAAATCACTGCAAAAGATTTTGATGGATGGGTACAGGAACGGGGATTGTATTTCCCCAATGTTTGGAGTTCAGAATACACGCCTATTTTATCTATGAGTGATGCTGGCGAAAGTGCCAAAAAAGGAAGTTTGTTGGTGGCAACATACGGTGAAGGATATTATATCTACACTGGGTTGAGCTTTTTTAGAGAACTGCCCGCTGGTGTTGCGGGTGCCTACAAGCTCTTTAGCAATATTCTGTCTATTGGAAGAGAAAATATCAAAGAAGGAAACCAAATCAAACAATAACCGATGTCTGAGAAGAAGATCCTCTGGAAAAAGATCTACACCCTGGTATTGATCTTTAATGTTCTATACATTGCAATATTTTATTTGATCACACGAATGTTTGACAGCTGATGGTAGGAGAAATACATTTTTGGGATTGGATAGTCCTATCGACTACCTTGCTATTTATTGTGATTTATGGGGTGTATAAAACCCGAAAAACTGATCGCGGTGTTCAAGATTATATCAAGGGAGGAAATGACACGAAATGGTGGACTATTGGGTTGTCTATCATGGCGACACAAGCCAGTGCAATCACCTTCTTATCTACGCCCGGTCAAGCTTTCCACGATGGAATGGGATTTGTGCAGTTCTACTTTGGATTGCCCATAGCCATGGTGATGATCTGCATGGTGTTTATCCCCATGTATTACAGACTGAATGTTTATACTGCATACGAATATTTAGAAACTCGTTTTGATTTAAAGACACGTTCTTTGGCGGCTTTTATCTTTTTAATTCAACGTGGGCTAGCAGCTGGGATTACCATTTACGCACCTGCAATTATCTTATCTTATGTCTTAAAGTGGGATTTAATAACGTTAAACATCATCATTGGTCTTTTGGTGATTTTCTATACAGTTTCGGGAGGTACTAAAGCGGTAAATGTGACACAAAAGCAGCAAATGATGATTATTTTTTCTGGAATGGTTATTGCTTTTTGCCTGATTATGCATTATATGCCCGAAGGGATTACCTTTGGGAAAGCCTTGGACATTGCTGGTGCTAACGACAAAATGAAGGTTTTAAATTTTACCTTTGATTTGAATGAAAAGTACACCTTTTGGACGGGAATTATTGGAGGTACTTTTTTGATGTTGTCTTACTTTGGAACAGATCAGAGTCAGGTACAGCGTTACCTATCTGGAAAATCTGTTCGCGAGAGTCAGCTGGGACTCTTGTTCAACGGGTTGCTAAAAGTTCCCATGCAATTTTTTATCTTACTCACAGGGGTCATGGTTTTTGTGTTCTATCAATTGAACCCTTCTCCGTTAAATTTCAGCCCCACCGCTCAAGAGGCTGTGGTCAGTTCTGAATATTACGAGGAGTATAAACAGCTTGAGGAAGAGCATGTACGCATAGAAAATCAAAAGAAAAACCTCGTACTCGACGGTGTACAGGAAGGAGAAAAGGAACGCATTGCCGAGTTAAACGAAAGAGATAGAGAACTCAAGAAAAAAGGTCGAGAAATTATTGATCGCATAGCTTCATCATCCAATCAGAAAATTCCATCCAATGACAAGGATTATGTGTTTATCCATTTTATCCTTCACAACCTTCCCAGGGGAATTGTGGGGCTTTTGCTGGCGGTGATCTTGGCAGCAGCCATGTCCTCTACTGCCTCGGAATTAAATGCACTGGCTTCTACAACCACAATAGATGTGTATAAACGAAATATAAAAAAGGATCAAAATGAAGCGCACTACGTAAAAGCTTCTAAGTGGATGACTGTGGGTTGGGGTATCTTGTCAATCATCATCGCTTGTGTTGCCAATCTCTTTGATAACTTGATTCAATTAGTCAATATCATAGGGTCTATCTTTTATGGAAGTGTCTTGGGAATTTTCTTACTTGCTTTCTTCTTTAAGTTGTTAAAGGCAGTGCTGTCTTTCTCGCAGGACTTGTGGGTCAGGTCATTGTGATCGTGATTTACCTGTATTTTATTTTTATCCCAGAGCAAAATGGTCAACCTCCAAAGCTTGCCTATCTGCTGTTAAATATTATTGGGGCGGTAATCGTTATCTTACTCGCTATCTTTTTTCAGTTGATAAAACCATACAAGCCTTTTGAATCGCCCAAACCTCTCTAAGATCATTTCTGATGGGATGAATAAAAAAATCAGTCTGCTCTAGATTCTGAAACAAGTTCAGAATGACATGAACGGGGATTTATCATACACCCTGTATGACTTTTAAGATGGTGATTGGTACTGGTGAGCTTATTTTGCAGCCCACTCTTTTAATGATTCGGTGTTCATCTTGATGTAGGCGGTATTGTTGGCTTCCATGGCTCCTTTTAGGGAGGCTTTGGCGGTAGCAATTGCCTTTTCTGTATCTCCCATTTTTGCGTAAATCAGCGATTGCTGTCTTAACTGCCAGAAACCAGGTTTTTCAATCATAGACATAGCCGTATCCATCCAAGCACCGGCCTTATTGATGTCTTTGTTGTTCTGACTGTAATACACAGCGGCATTGTAATAATCTGCAGCTTTGGGCGATGCTGCCAACACCTTATCGATATTCGCTAATACCATCGCATCTGTTGGAGTCTCAAATTGGATTCCTACATAGGTTTCTTCCCATAAAAGTCCAATGATGGCAGAATTGATCGTAATATCATCCACGGTAATGGTGAAGGTTTCAATGCTCATAGGCATTGCCTCTGTTTTTATCACTGCTTTAGCAGCTACTTTGCTATCATCCCATGCTCTTGGTGTACCACTGTTATTGCTATCTGTGTAAAAGATGACTTCCCAACTGTCTTTGTTTGGAATTGTATACAAAGCATAAGACCCTGCTTTGAGAGCTTGGTCTTCTACGGTCACATCTGAACTAAAGGTTACTTTAGTGTTTGCATTAGCTCCTGTTCTCCATATTTCTCCAAAAGGGACAAGATCACCAAAAATAGTCCTTCCTTTTATGCTGGGTCTGGAATATTCAACAGTAACATCTGTAAGTCCCACTTTCTGTTCTAAGGTTGATAATGGACTAGGTTGCGGTGTGACAACTCTTAATGTAACCACTTCTGTGGTTGCCGTATCTAGGTCTTTGGTTTCTGTTGCTACTTCTTTACAACTCGTAAAAGTGATGCATAGTGCTAGTGAAGTAATTTGGGTTATTTTGATACATGTATTCATGAGATTGTTATTGGTAATGAGTTGGTTTTATTGAATAAAGTTTTAATAGCTGGTGATATCGTTTTAAACTTTACAGTCTGGTTTAGCAAAGGTAGTCATTTTCTGATCTAGCGAAAGTACGTTTTAGGTTGGGGTTGTACGACAAATTTCCAAAGGAGGTGATTTTTTGTCCATCTGAATGGAATTCAGATACTAAAAAAATTAGTCTACTCTAGATTTTGAAGCAAGTTCAGAATGACATGCACAGAAATTTGTCGTGCACCCGATAAAAAAGATAACGGAAATTTAATCTTAGGAGTTGTATCTTTGTGGGTGAATTAAGGGCTTTTATTTTGTCGTTTGATATAAAAAGTCTCTTTGGTGCTGCGTTAGCGATAATAGCGGCATCCTTTTTTGCCTAGATAGGGCAAAAAAGATATAGCGGATAGCGCGACCCAAAGGGGAACGCCCTTACACATCCGAATAGGATTCGGCCATCACTTTTTAGGAGATCTGATATGTAGCATTGTGCTGTTGGCTTTTGGATTAGGGAGATGATGAGTGCTTTAAATTAGATGATTCATAACCAAATGGTTCGTGTAAATTTGAATCAATGAAACCCTCTTAGAGGGATTTGTCACATAAAAATCAATACCTCAACAAGAGGAAATGATTAAATACCAATTGGTTGGTGTAAATTTGAATCAATGAAAAAATATATTGCAGAGTTTATTGGAACGTTCTCAATGGTTTTTTGTGGAACGGGTGCCATGACGATTAACGAGGTGACTGGTGGTGAGGTGACCCATGTAGGGATTGGGTTGACTTGGGGGCTGATTGTGATGGCGATGATTTATGCTTTTGGTGAGATTTCTGGTGCGCATTTTAATCCGGCGGTAACCGTGGGATTTGCATACGCGAAAAAGTTTCCTTGGAAAGAGGTACCAAAATATATGTTCTCTCAGGTTGCTGGGGCGTTTGCTGCGAGTTTTATGCTGCTGCTCTTATTTCCTAACAGTGAATTTCTAGGGGCAACCATTCCAAAAGTGGATATTTGGCGTGCATTTGTCCTTGAGTTATTACTGACGTTCTTTTTGATGCTTGTGATTATTAATGTTTCCACTGGAAGTAAAGAGGTGGGCATCATGGCGGGAATTGCCATTGGAGGTGTTGTGCTGTTGGAAGCTATTTTTGCAGGGCCAATGACCAATGCGTCTATGAATCCTGCTCGATCTCTTGCACCTAATGTAGTCTCTGGAAATCTCCGTGGTTGGTGGTTGTATATGACTGCTCCCCTGATTGGAGCACTATTGGCAGTGGTGAGCTGTAAGCTGGTAAAATACGATCAGTGTTGTGATGAGGACTGTTAAAACAGTCCGAACATCTATTTGGGATGAGATTGAAAGATGAATTTTTAAGAAACTTCTCGTACTATATGGTAGATGTGTGACAAATTCGATTTTTGTCTATCTAAATATCTTACAGACCATGAAATAGGTTGCCGATAACATGAACGGAAATTTGATCAACTACTTCGTGGTACCTCCACGGAGTATTCAAAAGGAACCTATTGTAATCACCTCGAGGCATGCCTCGGAGAATTAACCCCTCGCTATCGCCCTGCGATTAAACATCCCTTTTTGTTGATGGTGAATTTCATTTTGATTTACAATTTTTGATTGAAACGACTGTCATTTCAAAATGCTGATTTCGTTTTTCTGTTGTACTGCTATCATCAAGCCTGAGAATTGAGTGACTCCTTCTGCATGTTTTTACTGCTCTTGAACGCACTTTTGGATTTTTTCTACAGGTGTGTATTGTAGGTCTTGTTCTGCTGTTTTTTATTGTAGTATTCTAAAACCCTTTTTCAATAAGGTGATAACGATCTATGATCCCTATTTTAGTGGAAATTAAAATTTCACCATTTTTGGGTATTGACAAATATAAAATCTTTTACAATATTTGAAATGTGATAGTTAAAGTGTGAATTGTCCTATCCTAATTCCACAAATTATTACAATCAAAACCAAATTTTTGAGAAGTCTAGACCATACTAGATAGCGGCGAAGCCCTGTTTTCTCGACAAAAAAACAATCAATTTTCAGTTAATAAAATAGTATCTTAAGAGATTTAGAAATTATGAGCCTGTAATATTCTTATATAGCTCTATTATCTTACATCGTTAGATTCAAAGCAAAATATTGTTTCAATAATGTCTCAAAATTACAACGGTTTTAGTCAGTCGATTTTAACATGTTAAGTGTAGAGGTATAAAGCAACCCTAGTCGAACCAACATCTAAAACCTAAAATTAAAAAACCTTTAGAGACTTCTATTACGATATTTATCATACACAGTATTATTTAATGAATGCATTTTAAACGCTATATTGGTTTAATTACGCAATTAGACAATTACCCTGTAATATTTAGAAAAACAATTCTTTCATTGTTTAGATTTCAACGTTGTAAATTTTTAATCAACTAGTTCGGGGAAAACCCACGAAGTATTTAAAAGAAACTATTTGAATCATTTCGAAGCATGCCCCAGAGAATTCAACCCTTAGCTATCGCCCTGCGATTAAAATCAATTTAAAGTGTTCATTTTCTGACTGCTAGCAAATAGATAAAGTCTATTTTTTGTCAAGAAAAATAAACAGAAGACATCACTTAGTATATTCAATTTAGAACTACAACTTACACACCATGATAGATAAAATTCTTGATTCTTTTGAACAAGTTCAGGCTAAAGTAAAAACCGAAGCTAGAGAGTTGGAAGATAAGCTCACAAAATTCGGCGGCAGTTTAGATGGATATCACGATAGTATTGAAGAAATCCTAGAAAAGCTTTCCAATATTTTACTTCCATTGGTGCAAGATGATCAGAAAGCAACATTGCAAACAACGCTCCAGACATCCATTACACAAGCAAAGTTGGGCAATGTCATTCTCAATTATCCTGAGTTAATTGCATGGAAAGAGACCAGTACGGTTCAAGAACGTTCGGCACTCATTCAAGAAAAAATCACGTTACTTCGTCCAGTGTTGCTGACTTTGTTAGAAAATGACAAGATCAAGTCAGATGAAATTATTCGGATTGTGCATGAAATGGTTGATATTGGGATCATAGTCCCTGAAAGTTTTACAGGAGAAGACGATGCATTGCGAGAACATCAATTAGAACTCATACGTCCTAAAGTTGCACAACTCTCTACGATATTTTCAGAAAAAGGAAGTCCGCTATTGTTTACTGATAGCAGTTTTAAAGATATAGCAGCTTTCGTGAGTAAATTAAAAGATCAGACGGATGATGTATCACTATTTCTTTATAGTGAGTTTTCAGCAGCAACTCAATTACTTATCGATGATTATGATTCTGATCCAACCCTACTACCAGCACTTCAGAAAGCAATTGTTACCGAGTTAAATACGCTTATCCAAAAACCCGAAACAATTTATGATGCAACTCGCTTTAATGGAGTATTCTTGACTGTTGCAACCGAGCAACTCAAAAACAAACATGGTGCAGAAGGAGTACAAGGAACGGCACTGATTCGCTATAACCGACTCTTATTAGATGATGCTTATCCGCTAGAATTGTTAGGGGCTTATGCGTCAGAAAGTTCTACATCCGATTCTTTTATTGATACCGCAACCAATGTAATGGGATTTGTCAACGCGTTGCCCACAGATACCTATGCAGATGGAACACTTTATATTGCTGGAAAACCTTTTGCAATTGCAACACCCAACGATTTAGTAGTTCATAATCCTACCATCACTTACGATTTGGAAGATGGAACTCTGTTAAG
>JABSPP010000084.1 GCA_013214275.1 Flavobacteriaceae bacterium | reverse complement strand
AGATGCTTTAGATACGATTAAGGGCTTGATGGATAAGTTAGGCGACGTTGAAAGGGTTGGCTTTCATCGGATGAGTCCAGTGAAGCCCAGAGAAAAGGTAGATGATATTTTTGGAATTTTACCCAAAGCACGCCATGAACAATATGATATGAAGGAAATCATCAAACGTCTGGTTGATGATTCTGCATTTCAGGAGTATAAAAAAGATTATGGGAAAACGATCATCACTGCTTATGCGCGAATTGATGGTTGGGCAGTGGGCATTGTTGCCAATCAGCGTCAAGTGGTCAAAAATGCGAAGGGTGAAATGCAGTTTGGAGGTGTCATCTACTCCGATTCTGCGGACAAAGCAACTCGATTTATAGCCAATTGTAACCAGAAAAAAATTCCTTTGGTCTTCTTACAAGATGTAACAGGATTTATGGTGGGGTCTAAGTCTGAGCATGGTGGAATTATTAAAGATGGTGCTAAAATGGTAAATGCTGTGAGTAATTCTGTGGTTCCTAAGTTTACCGTAATCATTGGGAATTCTTATGGAGCGGGGAATTATGCGATGTGTGGGAAGGCTTATGATCCAAGGCTAATAGTATCTTGGCCAAGTGCCAACTTAGCAGTAATGAGTGGAAACTCGGCAGCTAAGGTGTTATTGCAAATAGAAACTGCTGCGTTGAAGAAAAAAGGGGAAGAGATTACCAAGGAAAAGGAGGCTGAACTGTTTGATCGTATCAAGTTGAGATATGATGATCAGATTTCTCCGTATTACGCTGCTGCCCGTATCTGGACGGATGCCATCATTAATCCACTAGAAACGAGGACTTGGATTTCTATGGGTATTGAAGCTGCGAATCAAGCCCCCACTGAAAAAAAGTTTAATTTAGGTGTCATTCAGGTTTAGATGTAGCGTACTGAGTTTTGAATATTGAATTGGAATAAAAAAATATAGGGTTACCCATTTAAGTCGCATAGACTCTTTGATAATTTTGTCAGAAGCTCTATGAATGTTGAGTTAAGGCTTAAATGATCGAATTTTTGAAAGTTAAATTTATCACTCATTATCAGTTTTTTGAGAACTAAGTGGGTAACCCAATTTAATAATTTATAACAATAGACAACAACTCTTAATTTAAAAACAAAATGATCTTAAAAATAGGTTCAAAAGGCAGTCAAGTTGCCTTATTACAAGAATTTTTAGAACTCCCTTCAGACGGAATTTTTGGCAGTGCTACAAAGGCAGCTGTAAAGGAATTTCAACAGCACAACGGTCTGGAGTCTGATGGCATAGTAGGCCCCTCTACTTGGGATGCCATGGGCATAGGCACTACCGACGATTCAGAGAAAGCATATGAAACCGATAATGGACTTTTGATCCATCGCTATTTTCTACCTCAAGGAGAGTATAAAGATACCATTACCAAAAAAGAATATGTCTTTATACACCATACCGCAGGATGGCATAATCCTTACAAATGCATTGACCAGTGGGGCAGCGATTCAAGAGGTGCCGTAGCTACGGAATTTGTATTAGGAGGACCTTCTGTTAAAGGGAATGATGATCAATATGACGGAATGATGCTACAAGCATTTCCCGACGGGTATTACGGATGGCACCTTGGGAAGAATGGTTCTCAACACATGCATACGCATTCTGTAGGGATAGAGGTGTGCAATTTTGGTTATGTTAACAATGGAAAGACCTATGCAGGGACTACCGTTCACGAATCTCAACTGGTAGAACTGGAAAAACCATTTAGAGGGTTCAAACAATGGCATAGGTATTCTAACGAGCAAATTGAATCTCTAAGACGATGGTTGTATTATATCGCTGAGAGAGATACTATTGATATCAGAAAGGGACTGGTAGAAGAGGTAAAAGCAAAAGGAGCAGAAGGATTTGAATTTAATGAAAACGCATATTATGGAAAGGTAAAAGGGTTGTGGACTCATACAAACACCAGAAAAGACAAGTTTGATATGTTCCCACAACAAGAATTATTAGATATGCTAGTGAGTTTATAATAAACGATCTGTATCAAAAAAGTAACATTAAAATGATTAACAATATGTGGAATTCAATTAAAAATTATTGGAACAACATGTGGACACTCCTTTGGAGTAAAACAACCGTAGATGAAAAAGCAGTAGCAACTGCCAAAGAAATTAAAAGGCGATACCATCTAACAAAACAAGAACTGTCTGATGTAGCAGATGCTGTCAAAGAAGTAGGGAATCAGATAGGAGATATCAGTGATTCAGTGAAGGGTAAGAAGAGAAGAGGTCGAAAAAAACAAAAAGAAAAGTAATTGACCATTTAAAACAACTCACTTAAAAATAGAAATGTAACACTATTAATCAATACAATTATGAGCAAAAAAAAATTTAAAGATACGACTATTGGAAAAATGCTTTTAGGAGCTGCTGGTCTTGTGAGTCCGACCTTGGGTAACGTATTACAGGGGGTGACTTCCCCTAAGGATGCTATTGCAGAAATTACCAAATCGGATCTCTCTAATGAAGATAAGATCAAGCTGCAACAATTAATCTACGAGCAACAAAATAAAGAGATCGAAGCGATCACTACCCGATGGGAGGCAGATGCGGCATCAGACTCATGGTTGTCAAAGAATGTACGGCCATTAGTCTTGATTTGGTGTATTTGTATTTTTTCTTTAGCGGGAATTGTAGATAGTATAGATACTATTTCTTTTACTATAGGAGGACTCTGGAACGATACCTTTGAGAAGGTGATGATGGCAGTGGTTTTGGCCTATTTTGGAGGAAGAACTGCAGAAAAAGCGAGTAGTATTATTAAGAAGAAATAATGTATGTCCAGTGGCAATAGGCACATACATGTAATTTTTAATGGTACCACTAAATTTTGATCGTAGAAACAGCGATATTCTAATGTGACAAAATAAAATAGATCATACAAAGATTATGTATTTTTCAATGAAGATATTTGTTTGTAAAATCCAATTCTCCACTAAATCAATGATGTATGATTTTTTCGCTTGAGGTGCCTTTGTTATGCAGAAAGGTACTCATCTTTTAAAGAAAAATAAAACTTCGGAATATGTCTGAAAAGGAATACATTGAAAGCCGTGTAGATGACCAAATAGCATGGTATAACAAGAAGAGTGCTATCAATAAGAAGTATCATCTGAGATTAAAAGCTTTAATTATTACATTTTCGGCATTGATTCCTTTTGCAACAGGCTATAATTCAGCAGACAAGCCTTGGATAGATTACATCATTGCCATACTGGGTGTTTTAATTGCTATCTTCACAGGTTTATCAACACTCTATAAATTTCAGGATCAATGGAGTAATTATCGAATGACTGGGGAAGCATTGATCCACGAAAAATACTTATTTCAAACCAACTCTGGTTCGTATGCTAAGCACAAAGAGCCTTTTAAACTCTTTGTTTTTAGAATAGAAAATATCATCAATACAGAAGTTGCTTCTTGGAGTGAATACATTGGTGGTAAGGAAGAATAGTATTTCACTCGTTTAAATTAATATTAACTATTTGGTATTTGATCATTCACTTTTATTAAGGTTTTGACATTTACTTCACTAACTCCCTCTGCAAGCATTTTACAGGAGTAATAAACACAGTAAATCAGATGAGGAAAAAAATAAATAATAGTAAAGATGGTTTTGGATTTTGAAAAAGACATATTTATAAGCTACGCTCATATTGACGATGAGGCACTTATTGAAGGTGAAAAAGGCTGGATCACAGAATTTCATCGTGCTTTAGAAATTCGACTTTCTCAGCTACTAGGAGAGCGACCAAATATATGGAGAGATTCTAGACTAGATGGGAACCATGTATTTAGTGATGAAATCATTTCTCAGTTTCCGAAAGTAGCGTTACTCGTTTCCATACTCACTCCAAGATATGTTAAGTCTGAATGGTGTGTTAAGGAAGTTTTAGAATTTAAAAAGGCATCTGATCAGAATATTGGAGTTGAAATCAATAATAAGTCCAGAATTTTTAAGGTGATTAAAACACCCGTTGAGCTAGAACAACACCCAAAAGTTATTCAAGGACTTTTAGGATATGACTTTTTTAGGATTGATAAAGACACCAACAGGGTCAAAGAATTTAGTAAGGTATTCGGATCAGAAAATCAACAACTGTATTGGTCGAGATTAGATGATATTGCACATGACATAGCTGACCTACTAAAGGAAATGAAGTCATCTGAGGGCACTAATAGTACCACAAAAGAAGAAGGCCCCAAAGTGTATTTAGCGGAGTCTTCATTTGATCAAAAAGAACATAGAGATAGTATTAAAAGATGGTTAATGGATAATAATTACACGGTACTTCCCAATCACAATTTACCATTAGTGGTTGATGAATATACTGATGAAGTTACTACTACGATGTCGGAATGCGAATTGTCTATTCATATTGTTGGAGCAAGCTACGGTCTTGTACCAGAGGGAACATCAGACTCTAAATCAGTTATCCAAAATAAGATTGGATCAAAACTAAGTACGGAGAGGCAGTTAAAGAGAATTATATGGTCGCCACCAGAGACTGTTGGTTCAGATCAAAGACAAGTTGATTTTTTGGAAAATATTAAAGTGAATCCTAAATTTCAAAGAGGTGCAGATTATCTGATTACCCCTTTGGAGGATTTAAAATTTGCCATCAAGGATAAAATGACACAAAAGAAAGAGAAGTCTGCAAAGAATCCTCCTACTGAAATGAGTCCTGATAGTGTTGTGCCTGCTCAAGTTTATCTGATCTGTGATGAAGCAGATTTAGAACAAATTATTCCAGTTGAAGACTATCTGTTTGATCAAGGATTTGAGGTTATTATTCCTGTTTTTGAAGGGAAACAATCTGAGTTAAGAGCCGATCATCAAGAAAATATGAAAAACTGTGATGCTGTGATGATCTACTTTGGAGCTGGGAGTGATTTATGGGTTAGAACCAAGGTCAGGGATTTAATGAAAATATCAGGATATGGAAGAACAAAACCATTAAATATGAAAGCAATGCTATTGGCTGAGCCTAAAACAAGATCCAAAACAAGATACAGAACCCAAGATATGGAAGTAATAAACATGCTTTCTGGATTTGATAAAGCAGGATTAAAAGAATTGTCAACTAAAATAAAATCTTTGAAGTAATGGTAGATCAAAAAACATATTTTAATCCTTTTCCTGGTCTTCGTTCTTTTGAAGAAAATGAGGAATATTTATTTTTTGGTAGAGAAAAACAGATTGATGATTTATTAGATCAACTAGAACAAACGCATTTTCTTGCCGTGATAGGAACTTCTGGAAGTGGAAAATCCTCTTTGGTAAAGTCTGGATTATTACCGTCATTACATAGTGGCTTTATACGTGGCGTAGGAAAAGGATGGAGGATTGGTGTTTTTAGACCTGGAGACAATCCTATTGGAAATTTAGCCTCTTGCTTATGTAGCGGTGAGTTTGTTGATGAAGAAAATGAAGAAGAAAATTTTAACCTTCAACCGATTGTAGAATCCGTTCTTAGGAGAAGCGATCAAGGTATATCAAACGTAGTGGATCAATTTTTAAACAAACTACCTGAGAATATATTAATTGTTGCAGACCAGTTTGAGGAGTTGTTTCGTTTTTCTAAGTATGAAAAAATATCTTCCAAAGGAACTAGGGATGCGGTCTTATTTGTCAACCTTCTGCTTGCTGCAATTGGAGATAGAAAAAGAAGAATTTATGTAGTATTTACCATGCGTTCAGACTTTATAGGTAATTGCACAGAATTTAGAGGTTTCCCTGAAGCTATGGGTACTGGACAATATTTAATTCCACGAATGTCTCGTAATGAAATTCAATTGGCTATTACGGGTCCTGTTGCCGTCGCTGGTGCTGAAATTTCCCCACAATTAGTGTCTATGCTGTTAAATGAGGTTGGTGATAATCCAGACCAATTACCCATACTTCAGCACGCACTCATGCGGACCTATGATTATTGGAGTGCACACACCAATGGAAAAGCTCCTATTACCATAGAACACTATCAGTCTGTAGGTAAAATGGAACTGGCGTTATCGTATCACGCTGATGAAGCTTATTATGAGCTAACCGAGGAGCAGAAAATAATCTGTACCGCTTTATTTAGGTCATTAACCGAGACAGGAACCGTTGTAGGAGGTGTTAGAAGACCTACTAAGTTATTGGAGCTTTGCGAATTATTGGCTGTTGATAAAGACACTTTGATTCCAATTATCAACGTATTTAGGCAGCATGGACGATCCTTCTTAATGCCTTCGTTAGAGATTGAGTTACATGATGAATCTGTAATTGATATCTCTCATGAAAGTTTGATGCGCGTATGGATTCGGTTGATTGATTGGTTTAAAGAAGAAATGAATTCTGCCGAAATTTATTTAAAACTTTGTAAAGATGCTGCATCGTATCAAGAAGGAAAAGGATCTCTGTTGGTCAATCCTGAACTGGCCATCACACTCAAATGGAGAGATAAACAACGACCCACGGAAGGATGGGGAGCCAGATACAATAGCTCTTATGTAAGAGCAATTAATTTTTTAGAGCAAAGCAAGGTAAATAACGATTTTATCATTGAACAAAAAGAATTAAGTAGGAAATACAAGTTAAAAAAAACCAAGAGAATTCTTGCAGCAGTTTCTGTCTTGTTTTTTGCAGCAGTTGTAGCTGCTCTATTTGCATATACCGCAATGAATACTGCAAAAGAGCAAAGACAAATAGCACAAGACCAGAAACAGGAAGCTGAGGAACAAAAAGAAAGGGCAGAAACACAAAAGAAGGAAGCTGAGGAACAGAAGAAGGAAGTGCTTGAGAAATATCAAGAGCTTGCTACCCACTTGATGGCGCACTGTTCCAATGCCAGTTAACGCACTACCTGATGATCCTATTACTGTTCTTCGTCTCCTTAGTGAACTCGAAGGAGTAAGTAATTTTGTATCTATATTTGATGACGAAGATGAGATTGCTTATCTTGATGCTATGAAAAAGAAGTACTATAAAAAGTATTTCCGTATGATGAAACAGGAGAAGGCAAAACAAGATGAAACTGAAGATAACAGTTCACAAAAAATGCAAAAATAAATCTAATCCTCAGAAGGTTGCCCAAGGTTGGAGCAATATCTATGAGGATATAGATTGGATGATGGGGTGGGTCCAGGCTG
>JABSPP010000083.1 GCA_013214275.1 Flavobacteriaceae bacterium | reverse complement strand
CAATTAGCAGCGCTCCTTTGGTCTGTAGGTAGGCTTTTAAATCTTTTAAAAAATCATTTTGCGGAATAACAACACCCATGTTCCCTCCTACTGGCTCAAGGATGAATCCAGCAATATCGTCGTGTTTCTCAAAATGTCGCTTTACACTATCTAGGTCGTTATAGGTAGCAATCAATGTGTTTTTTACTGCTCCTTCTGGTACTCCCTTACTGCCGGGCAAACTCAAGGTTGCCAATCCAGATCCAGCAGCGACCAATAACGAGTCTTGGTGACCATGGTAGCATCCAGCAAATTTAATCACCTTATCTTTTCCTGTGAATGCTCTTGCCAAACGTATTCCACTCAGTACCGCTTCTGTTCCCGAATTAACAAACCTGACCTTGTCCATTCCTGGAAAAGCATCACAAACGATCTTTGCCAGTGTGATTTCATTTTTTGTAGATGCCCCAAAAGAATATCCATTTTTTAGGGATTTAGTGACCGCTTTTTGTACTTTTTTATGTCGATGCCCAAGAATCATCGGTCCGTAAGACAAGACTAAGTCCACGTAATTATTTCCATCAACATCAATAATTCTAGATCCTTTGGCTTTTTTGATAAATAGAGGATTCCCTCCTACAGATGCAAATGCTCTTACAGGGGAGTTTACAGCGCCAACTAAATTTTTGAGTCCTTTATTATACAGTTTTTGAGAGGTATGAAAGCTCATTATTCACAGTTGTTAGTTGGGGGCTTCAAATGAATTACAATCCATCAATCCACCCTTTCTTGTATTATTTTATTAGGATTCTCGCTGCTTCTTTTGCAAAATATGTGAGGATGATATCGGCTCCTGCTCTTTTAATGCTTAGCAAGGTTTCCATCATGACTTTTTCACCATCGAGCCATCCCTTTTCTGAAGCAGCTTTAAGCATGGCATATTCACCGCTTACATTGTATGCGGTAATTGGGACGTTATAATGATCTTTTAGTGACTTGATAATATCCAGATATGCCAACGCAGGTTTTACCATCATCATATCAGCACCTTCTTCAATGTCTAGATCCGCTTCGATCAGCGCTTCGTTGGCATTGGCAGGGTTCATCTGATAGGTCTTTTTATCCCCAAATTTAGGGGCTGAATCCAGAGCGTCTCGGAACGGCCCATAGAAAGCACTGGCATATTTTGCGGTGTAAGACATGATAGACACCTGTGTATAGCCCGCTTCATCTAGTACCTTTCTAATATAGCCTACACGACCATCCATCATATCAGACGGCCCTAGAATATCGGCTCCAGCTTCTGCTTGTGCCAAAGCCATTTTCCCGAGAATTTCTAGGGTTTCGTCGTTGAGAATTTCTCCATTTTCTAAGACTCCATCGTGGCCGTCACTAGAATAGGGATCCATGGCGATATCGGTCATCAAAGCAATCTCCGGAAACTTAGATTTGATTTTTCGCAACGCTTGAATATACAATCCATCTTTACGATATCCCTCCGTTGCATATTTATCTTTTTTGTTGTCTCCTAGCGAGGGAAACACACAAAATCCTTTGATTCCCAAATACATACATTCTTGAATTTCATCCAAAAGCACATTAAGAGAATAACGGTAAATTCCTGGCATAGAAGGAATCTCTTCTTTTTTATCTGAACCTTCAATGAGGAATAAAGGAAAGATAAAGTCATTTACAGACAATCTCGTTTCTTCTACCATAGCTCGTATCGCAGCAGATTTACGATTTCTCCTAGGTCTTCTTATTCTGTTATGCATAATAAAGGTTTACTTGTTCGATCACACTTTCTACTGTGGGCACTTTGGCTACTTTTACTACATCAAAATGTTTTCTTGCTTCCTTTGCTGTAGATTCTCCAATACAAAAGGCCACTTTTTCAACTGAATTTTTCTGTATGTAGCTTTGAACTGTAGAGGGGCTGTAAAACATGACACCATTTACTTTTTCTGACACTTCGGCTGGACTGTACATTGTCTGGTATGCTTCCACTTCGTTTACTTTACACCCGTTCTTAGAGAGTATTTTTGGCAAAGTATCTAGCCGTAGATTACTACAAAAATATGTAGCTTCACTTCCTTCCAAAGCTTTAGACAGGTATTCAGCTAGTTTTTGTGCATTTCTTTCGACGTGACTTACTGCACCTATTTTTTGTTCGATAAATTTCTTAGTTCTGCGCCCTACGCAATAAATATGATCAAAATTTAACTCGTCTTTGGTGAAATTATTAAGAATGGCTTCAGCACCATTTTTACTAGTAATCACCACATTTTCTATCTTTTTATTGATGGTCTTAGAAGGAATCCTGTTGAATCGAATCTTGATAAAGTCTGAACTCTCTGATGCAATATCATTATGAAATAGTTTGATTTGAGCTTCTGATAACTTTTTTGTCGAAAAAACTGAGATTTTTTTCTCAGCATCCATATCTTCAAAAATCAGCTGCCTTCCTCCTTTGTCTATGATGTAGTTCGCACAGTCTTTTGCTAGGTATTTATGACGTCCTAAAGGAACTTTTTTCTGTACTTGAATTTTCTTTTTTCCGTCTCTAGACAGAAGCACTCCTTTGAAATTAATTTCAGAATGTACTTCGTCAATGAAGGCAAAGGCTCCAATTGGTGCTGTACATCCGCCTTCTAATCGGTTTAAAAACTCACGCTCGATGGTCGTACATATTTCTGTATTCTGATCATTAAGCTGCAAACAGGCCTCTTTTATTTCTTCATCTTCACTCAATGCTGCGATCATGATTGCTCCCTGGGCAGGGGCTGGAATCATCCATGATAAATTTACAGCTCCCTTTGGTCGCTTTCCTATGCGTTCCAATCCGGCTGCCGCAAAAATAGCTCCATCCCAGTTATTGTCTGATAGCTTTTTCAGCCGTGTGTTTACATTACCTCTAAGATCAACCAGCGTATGTGTTGGGTAACGATCTAACCATTGTGCTGTTCTGCGCAAACTTCCTGTTGCAATGACTGCTTCCTTTTGAGCAAAGAATTCTTCGGTGTCTTTCAACACAAGAATATCATTGTAATTGGCTCTTTTCAATACAGCTGCTTGAATGATTCCTTCGGGTAAAACTGTGGGAACATCTTTCATGGAGTGAACCGCAATATCAATGTCATTATTTAGCAAGGCAATATCTAGGTTCTTGGTAAAAACCCCTGTAACTTCTAACTCATAAATCGGCTTGTTAAGGACCACGTCTCCGACAGATTTTATGGGAATAATTTCTGTTTGGAATGCTAATTCTCTTAGCATCCGTTGAACTTTTTTAGCTTGCCATAACGCAAGTTCACTATCGCGTGTACCGATTCTAATTGTTCTTTGCATCAAATTGGGTTAGGCGTTGCCAAAAACTTTGGACATTACTTGGATACTGTCGTCAACAGAGGTGTGTTCTTCTTTTAGGTGCTTTACAAACTGGGTAGTAATTTTTTGTATAAATCTATTGGTAAGTATTTCTGCTTGCTGTTCATCAAATCCTTTGATTTTTTTCTTGTGGAAGCTAATCTCATCCTTTTGTATTGCTACAAGAGATTCTTTAAGTGCATTGATGGCTGGAACTAATTTCCTGTGATCTAACCATTCGTTAAGCTCGTTTTTATGATGTTCTATAATGGCTTCTGCAAGGGGTACTTCCTGCTCACGAACTGCTAAGGTTTCATGAGTGATTTTGGATAATTCGTCAACATTCACCAACGTAATTCCGTGATAAGCACCCACCTCTTCAGCTACATTTTCTGGCATGGAAAGGTCTAAAATAAGCAACTGCTTGTCTCTTGCTACGTGTTGAGCTGTAACTGTAGGTGTATCGGCACCTGTAGAAACAACCAAAATATCTGCTTTGGATATTTCTTGTGACAAATTTTTGATATTTTCTTGACGAATCGAAGGGTACTCTTTCACAAAATTAGCTGCTTTTTCTTCTGTTCTGTTGATTAGACAAACGGAGGTGTTCTGGGTATATTCGGCTAGGTTTTTACAGGTATGTTTACCCATCTTACCCAAACCAAATACCAGAATATTTTTATTGTTATACTGTGCTACATTTTTAATGATATACTGGACAGCTGCATAGGAAACTGATGTAGTTCCAGAACTCAGTCGAGTCTGATTTTTTACTTTTTTACTTGCTTGTAAAACAAGGTTTACAAGTCGCTCTAAATAGGCATTGGAAGTCCCCACATACTTTGCTTGTTTGAAAGCAAATTTTAACTGACTTACAATTTCATAATCTCCTAAAATTTGACTTTCTAAGCCAACGCCCACCCGAAACAACTGATTGATGGCTTCTTTGCCCTTAAATACTGTGGAAATTTTTGCAAATTCTTCAACATTCCCTTCAGAATATTGGCAAAGCAATTGAATTAATTGGTAAGGATGCTCTGCGAATCCTGTAATTTCTGTTCTGTTGCAAGTGGACAGTACAAAGAGATGAAATCCGTGCTTTTTTGCTTCTTGTAGTAATTTTAACTGGTTTTGCTTGGACAAACTATATCGACCACGTGTATGTGCATCTGCTTTCACGTAGCTTACTCCAATATTGTATAGTGTTTTTTGTTGGTTTATCAAAACTACTTTTCAGTTAATTTCGATTCAAAAGTAAAGCCTTATCTTTGATAAAAGTGTCGCTAGAGGTACTTTTTATATCGTTCAATGTTTTTTCAGTAATTTTTGTATTAGAAGCTGTCACAAAATTGTACATTTGCAGCAAAACCAATAAGTATAAATACGCTTGTGTAGAACCATTCTAAATAAAAGCGGTTTGTTTTTAACTTTTTTATGATGGAAAAAAATGTCGCTCAAAGTACTTTTCAAGAGTTCAGTTTTGAAGAAGGTTTTCACCTTCTGGAATTTAAAAACGAGAGTCATACATCTGTAGAATTTAAGCGTGACATCGACAGTACTTTTATCCAATTACATTTTTGTGTAAAGGGTGGTGCTCAATTTTTGTTTAATAAGAACTCGTATTCATTGGATGTTTTAGACGGTCGGTCTATTATTTTGTACAATCCTCAGAGAAAACTGCCCATTAACCTGTCAATTTCCTCGGGTAGTGTTCTTATTTCTTTGCTGGTATCCATCAAAAAATTTCATGCCCTTTTTTCTGAGGAGGCTGGGTTCATCTCTTTTTTAAGTGATGAAAATATCAACAGAAAATATTATGATGACATCGAAATTAAGCCGACTGTTCGCATTGTTTTACAACAAATGATCAATTCTAATATTAGTAGTTCTGTTCGTAAATTGTATATCCAAGGCAAGGTTTATGAGCTTTTGAGTTTACATTTTCAACAAGATGAGTCAAATTTGGCTGAATACTGTCCGTTTTTAGTTGATGAACAGAATGTTCAGAAAATCCGAAAGGCAAAGGACATTATCATCCATCAGATGGCTGAACCTCCTAGCTTACAGGAGTTGGCAAATGAGATTGGATTGAATATTAAAAAGTTGAAAGAGGGCTTTAAACAAATCTATGGTGATACGGTATATAGTTTTTTGTTCGACTATAAAATGGAGCACGCGCGTAGGCTGCTAGAGAGCAATCAATATAATGTGAATGAAGTGGGTTCAAAAGTAGGTTATAGCACTGCTAGTCATTTTATTGCGGCTTTTAAGAAAAAGTTTGGTACTACGCCAAAAAAGTATGTCATGTCATTAACCAATTAATTTGATGGTTTGTCAATGAAGCAATTATCACATTCTGACATTCATAACAGCACACAGCGATTTCCTATTACCATTGTTTGTGATGCCATCCTGACTCCCGAAAATATTGGGATGTGTTTTCGTATTGCAGAGAGTTTTGGGGTTTCAAAAATCTATCTGCACCACCAGTCACCCACTATTGACAACAGGATTGTAAGGAGAACGGCGCGAAATACTGTTGATCAAATACCGTATGAGCTATACACCGATTTTGAAATACTTATCCAGCAGTTAAAGTCTGAGGGGAAGGGCATTGTTGGGATAGAAGTTACCGACAAAAGTACTGATCTCCAACATTTCAATTTCTGTGACTTTGAAAACATTGTGTTGCTCTTTGGCAGTAAACGGTATGGTATTCAGGATATTGAATTGTTAGATGCTTCCATTGCCATACCTATGTACGGACATAATACTTCCATGAATGTTGTTCATAGCATGGCTATTTGTTTGTATGAAGCTACAAACCAACTAAAGAAATTAGCAGTTAAAGAAATGCCTTTTTAAGAGATTAGAGATCATGTGCAACATCACAAAAAATAGACAGATGAGAAAAAAGCAAGAATATTTTAATATGAAAATAGCTGCAGTAAACAGATGCTGTATACCAACTATATTACTACAAAATTATTCGTCTAAATCATTATGAAAGGAGTCTTGTTAATCAACTTAGGATCGCCAGATAGTACCAAGACCAAGGATGTAAGAAGGTACTTGGGTGAGTTTTTAATGGATGAGCGTGTGATTGACGTTCCGTATTTGCTTCGGGCGTTGCTGGTGAAGGGAATTATTTTAAACACTCGTCCTAGGAAATCTGCTAAGGCGTACAAAAAAATCTGGTGGGAAGAAGGTTCTCCTTTAATTGTTTTGTCTCAACGGCTCCAAGAGAAGGTGCAGAAGAAAACGAGTTTTCCTGTTGCTTTGGCGATGCGCTATGGAAATCCATCGATCAAAGCTGGTTTGCAAGAGCTTTACGATAAGGGTGTGACTGATGTGTTGATGGTGCCTCTGTACCCTCAGTTTGCCATGGCCACCACAGAAACGATCTTGGTATTGGCGCATGAACTCCAAAAAAAGTATTTCCCAGAAATGGTGCTGACTCATATTCCAGCTTTTTACAATAAAGGGGAATACATCAAGGTTTTGGGCGATAGTATTAAAGCGTATTTATCGGGTAAAGATTGGAAAAAGATCATGTTTTCCTATCATGGTGTTCCTGAGCGCCATATTCGAAAGTCGGATATTACTAAAAGTCACTGTAATCCGTCTGATCAACATTTTAAATGCTGTCAGTCTTCCTCTCCTGCTCATGAGTTTTGCTACAAACATCAGTGTTACGAGACCACAAGACAGGTTGTTGATTATTTAGGATTGAAAGAGGATCAATATGTTACCACATTTCAATCGAGATTGGGCAGGGATCCTTGGTTACAGCCTTATACTGATAAAACAATTGAAAAATTTGCAGAGGAGGGTATTGATCA
>JABSPP010000082.1 GCA_013214275.1 Flavobacteriaceae bacterium | reverse complement strand
GCTATGTTAATATCTATTTGCTTTGCCATGAAATCAATATACAAATTTATTGAGTAATATCAAAGTTAAAATAGTATTAGTCAGATGGTAAGCACAACTCATTTAATAAAATCAACAAAAAAGCACTTCACAAGAAGTGCTTTTTTATTAGTTCTAGGTGCATAAAATATATGAAGAGTCCAATTCCTAGAGACTAGTCTAGCAATCTTTAAAAGCAATCTACAGGAATGCTTTACCCACTTTACCTGAATTGATTGATATTTTTACATTGGATTAATAAGCATAGCGCTGCGGACCACCTCTTCTGATTTCTTCATTCGCATATTCTTCAAACTTTTTAAAGTTTTCCCGAAACGCATTGGATAATTTAAAGGCTGTTTCATAATAAGCGTTATCGTCGTTCCAAGTGGCTCTCGGACTCAACACCGACGTTGGAACTCCTAGACAAGTTCTTGGTTGTGCTACTCCAAATACTGAGTGAATGTGATAATCTTCATAAGTATAATCTCCAAGGTTACCATTTAAAACAGCAGTAATCATTGCCCTAGTATATTCTAACTTAATTCGCTCTCCTACACCATACATACCACCAGACCAGCCCGTGTTAACCAACCAAACATTCACTCCCGCTTCCTTCATTTTTGCACTTAACATCTCTGCGTATTTCGTGGGATGCAAAGGCATAAAAGGTGCTCCAAAACAAGCAGAAAAGCTAGGCTGCGGCTCTGTAACTCCCGCTTCAGTTCCAGCAACTTTTGCAGTGTATCCAGAGATAAAATGGTACGCCGCTTGTGCTGGTGTTAGTTTTGAGATTGGAGGTAACACACCAAAAGCATCGGCCGTTAGAAAGAAAATATTTTTAGGATTTCTACCCACAAATCCAGGTTGAATATTTTCAATGTGATATATAGGGTAGCTCACTCGTGTATTTTGCGTGATGGTGGTATCAGAAAAATCCACAACTCCATGTGTGTCCATCATCACATTTTCCAAGATCGCCCCTTTTTTGATAGCATTATAAATCTCAGGTTCTTTCTCTTTTGATAGATCTATCGCCTTAGCATAACAGCCTCCTTCAAAATTAAAGACCGTATTTTCTGCTGTCCACCCATGTTCATCATCACCTATCAGTCGTCTATTCGGATCCGCAGATAAGGTTGTCTTTCCTGTACCAGACAATCCAAAGAAAATTGCGGTATCTCCGTCTTTGCCAACATTTGCAGAACAATGCATCGGTAGGGTATTTTGATATACTGGTAGGATAAAGTTCAACGCGGAAAAGATTCCTTTCTTAATTTCACCAGTATAACCTGTTCCTCCTATCAAAGCAATCTTTTTGGTAAAATTTAAAATAGCAAAATTATGCTGGCGTGTTCCATCAATTTGGGCATCTGCCATGAATTCTGGAGCGTTAATAACCATCCATTCGGGTGTAAAATCTTTGAGTTCATCCGCCTTAGGACGTAAAAACATATTGTGTGCAAACATATTACTCCATGGATATTCGTTGATCACGCGGATGTTGAGTCGGTAATCCTCATCAGCACAAGCATAGCTGTCGCGGACAAAGACTTCTTTTCCTGATAAATATGAAACTACCTTATCATACAAAAGGTCAAAATTACTCGCATCAAATGGAATGTTAATATCTCCCCACCATACTTTATCACTGGTAATGTCATCTTTCACAATAAAACGGTCCATAGGAGATCGTCCTGTAAACTCCCCTGTATTTACGGCAATCGCTCCAAGAGAGGATTCCCTTCCTTGACCTTTTTCCAAAGTTATTTGATGAAGTTCATCAGAGGTTAATTGATAAAAAATAGTGGCATCTTCAATTCCTATGTCGGTTAACGAAATCGATTTCGCTTGAGGATCTAACATGTCTAGATTTTAAGTTACGTTTGTCTGCTGAGGCAAAATTAAGCATATTTTCTACACAACATTAGCTCAACAGTTTTTTATTCTTTTTTTTCGACAAATACTTTCCTTAAAAAAGTGAAAAATATCAAAAACCAACCTGCTATGAGAAGTAAGCCTCCGAACGGAGTGATAAACCAAATATTTTTTGCTGGAATTCCAAAAAGGTAAATCGCATAGATAGAACCAGAAAAGAAAAGGATACCAGCAAAGAAACAAACGCTAATTTGATTTTTTAGTTGACAAGAAAATCTTTGATAGGTATTTGTGAACAACAATACAATCACATGATAGATTTGGTACCGTATTCCAGTCATCAGACTTTCCATGGCATCAGTAGACAGGATCCCTTTGAATGTGTGAGTTGCAAATGCACCTAGCACCATGCCCATCATCCCTAGAAAAGCAGTAATCATTAAGTTTTTGTTCATATCTAATTTTAAAATCAGGTTAGACAATATTGTTTTTTGTTACTTTCGTTATCACAAACAATCAAAATTAAGCATAATTCTACGATGAGGAATATTTTAATCATTGGAGCTGGGAGATCGAGCTCCTCGCTAATCAAGTATCTGTTAGACAAATCCTATTCAGAAGATTTATTTGTGACTGTTGCCGATATTTCCCAAGAAAATGCTGAGAAGCGAATCAACCGTCATCCCAACGCAAAAGCAATAAAATTTGATGTCTTTGATCAAAAACAAAGAACAAGTGAAATACAAAAAGCCAATATCATTGTTTCTATGCTACCAGCTAGATTTCACATTGAAGTCGCCAAAGACTGTGTCAAATTTGAAAAACATATGGTAACTGCGTCCTACATTTCTAAAGAGATGAAACTACTAGACAAAGAGGTTAGAAAAAAAGGGTTGGTCTTTATGAATGAAATTGGAGTAGATCCTGGAATAGATCACATGAGTGCTATGGAGGTAATTGATCGTATAAGAGATCACAACGCTAGAATTTTACTTTTTGAATCTTTCACTGGTGGCCTAGTAGCACCAGAGAGTGATGATAACCTATGGAATTATAAGTTCACATGGAATCCTAGAAATGTGGTACTTGCAGGACAAGGTGGTGCTGCAAAATTCATCCAAGAAGGAACTTATAAATATATTCCTTATCACAAACTATTTAGACGCACAGAATTCCTTAATCTAGACGGTGCAGGTAGATTTGAGGCCTATGCAAATCGCGACTCTCTAAAATACAGGAGTGTTTACAACTTAGGAGATATCTCTACAATGTATAGAGGAACCATTAGAAAAGTTGGATTTTCCAGAGCTTGGAACACTTTCGTTCAGTTGGGAATGACAGACGATACCTATACGATAGAAAATTCTGAAAACATGAGTTATCGTGATTTTACCAATCTTTTCCTAGCATACTCCCCTAGTGACTCTGTAGAACTAAAACTACGATCTTATTTGAAAATTGATCAAGATGACATCATGTGGGACAAGCTGGTAGAACTAGATATTTTCAACCCCAACAAAAAAGTAGCACTAAAAAATGCCACTCCAGCTCAAATCTTGCAGAAAATACTAGCTGAGTCGTGGACATTGAAAGAAGATGATAAAGACATGATTGTCATGCACCACAAGTTTGGCTATGAAATTGAGGGCGAGAAGCGTCAGATTGAAAGTAGTATGATTGTGAAAGGAGAAAATCAAACTTATACAGCTATGGCAAAAACCGTTGGATTGCCCGTTGCAATTGCTACCCTTAAGATTTTAAACAAAGAAATTACAACTCCTGGGGTACAAATTCCAATACATAAGGAAGTATACAAACCCATTCTCAAGGAATTAGAAGAATATCATATAGTATTCACCGAAAAAAAAGTTCCTTATCTAGGGTATAACCCTGAGAATGTTATCGGGTAAATTTTTAATTCCTCATCGCTTCTCTTAATTCTACCAACTGACTCTCTAACTCGTGTAAGCGATCATAGATATCTACAGGCTCAGGCATCTGCCTAGAAGCGAACATCGTTACATACCAAACTTCCATTATATCTTGGGCATCAATGGTGTAGGTTGGGTAATTCCCACTCTTGTTATCGCTTTTTAAAATGAGCTTTCCTCGCTCATCAATTCTGTTAATCACACGTTTTAAAACGATTCCGTCATCTCTACTTACGATCACATAGACTCTACCATCTTTGATATCTGATAAGCTTTCTACATACTTTCCAAATACAAGATCACCGTCAAAAAAAGTACGAACCATGGAATTCCCGTAAACTTCAAAGCAACGATACGTTCCATTGGTTAAATGTGGCATATTAAAACTGGGAAGCGACTCAATATAACCTGTATCTCCATAACCATTGAGATATCCTGCCCTCGCTTTTATAGGAACATAAACGACATTCTCATTACCTGTGGCATTAACGGCGACCACCTGTGGCATTCCTGAATATGTTTCAGGTTTCCGAACATCTGATCGTACCATTTGGTCATCTTTCCCAAACAGATAATCTGGGTTGATACTAAACTCATTAATGATAGACATCAAAACATCATATCCAGGTTTAGTCTTTTTGCGTGAGCCATCAGACTGAGGCCTTCCGTTAATAATACTGTCAATCGTAGTGCTGGTAACACCTATCCGTTTTGAAAATGAATAATTGTTTAGATTAAACTCTTTAATAATTGCTCTAACTTTTTGTGCAATTCCTTCCATGTTATTGTTCTTTAAAAGGTGAAAAACTTTTTACAAAAAAAAGCAATATTTTTTTTGGGAAATCTGTAAAATGTTTTATATTTGCCATGTATTATGTTGCTAAAGTACATAATTTTATTTAATAAATAAAACATTTGTTTATCCTGTTAGCAGCAAACTTCAAAGAAACTATTTCAAGAATCTTACTTTAAAAATACAAATTCAATATATCTGTATTGAATTCTTACAAGCTAAAAGCATTACTCATAAAGGATTTACTAAGATCTGTTGTTAGAAAAGCAAGTCAAAACACAGTTCTTTAAGAACTCTATTATTAAAATTTAAATGAATTAAAAATGAGTAAAAAACCGATTAAATCGAGCCTTTTTAGGTTTGTAACATTAAGAAGTCCTCAAGCTATTGAAGACAAAGAAAACAGGGCGGGGCTTATTCTTCCTAATGATGTAGTTAAAGGAAATAGTGTGTACTATCAGGCTGTTTCTGAAATCGCCCATGATGAGTATGGAAAGAAAACAGCTTTAACAGATGCAGCATTCACTCCTTTTGAGAATAAGACTGCAGTCAAATCTGTTTCTACAAGAATGGCTACCATCTATAACTTTTCTGTTTGGTTAATGCGTAACAAAGATTATTTAACTTACGAATCTGTTGCTGCCAATTTACCTAAAACGTATTTAGATTGGGATTCAGATTCAACTGAGTCTTCTGAATATAATATTACTCTACAGCATACAGAGGAAACTCAATTATGGGATAACCTTTTATATCAGACTGTAAACAAAACATCTATAGGTTTAAGAGAGGCCTGTATTCAAATGCTCATTGCAAATTCTTTTGTTAAAGCATTCAAAGCGTTTCATGATGTAATGATTGAAAACCTATTAAAGGGAGATGTAGAATTTATTGTTTTTACAGATCAAGATAGAGATGAATTTACCAAAAGAGCCAATGCTAGTGTTGTGATAGAAAAAGAGGTATTGCTTTCCAATAGGGAGAAAGAGACAGTACTATCAGACAACTTGCCTACTTCAAAAGTTAAGACGATGAACACCAGGTTATCGCTTCAAGTTGCTCAAAAAAGTCTAAATGCGTTAAAGGCGACTTTAGGTGAACTAGACAGAGAAGAGGAAGTTTATAAAGTAGAGAATCAAGCGAAATATAAAACAGACCTAGTTCAACATGAGGCAGAAGTAAAAGCTCTCATAGACAAAGCAGAACCTACAATGGTTTTACATACCGATCCAGAAACTGGTAAAACCTCCGAAGTAGAAACCTATCCCAATTTGGACATCCCAAAGTTTGACTTTGAACCTTTGGCCATTAATTTCCAAAATTCTGATGATCTATTTCCAAAGAAATCTACTGAAGATAATTTCTTGTCTGATGAGGCAACTAAGATCCTAAGATTAGAATCTTTTTACGGCTACAAGGACTTTTCTAGTATTAAAAAAGCTATCAAAAATTCTGTGAAAGAACACGAAAAAGTCATATCAAACTTAAAAAGTCAACTAAAGTCCAAAACAAGAACTTTGGGAGGCAATAAAGTTATCCTAAACCCCGAAAGAGAAAAAAATACAATGGACTACTGCTTTACAGGGCTACTCAGAGAAACAAAAGGTAGATACCCCTCGGGTAAAAGATTCAGGCTTTTTGATATCTTTCTTTACCTCACCACCCAAAGAGAGAACGTCACCATTATTGAAGCTACAGGGAGTATCACACATAGCACTACCTCGGAAACCATTGTTATCTCTAATAGTCATATGCTTTTTACTCCAGGTGAAGATGTAACCTATCAACTTGAATTTCCTGACGGATCAATAAGTGAGTCTGGAATGTGGAATTTGGATGCTACGCTAACATTCCTAAACGGAGATACCGTAGAAATTAACTCCTCATTACATTATCATCTACTTTCTGAAGTAGATTTTAAGGCTATATCTAATGGATCACGAGAGTTTCCACTACAACCAGGCTGTGGTGTTCTAACCAGTAATTCTGACCCTGTGGATCCATCTGAACCGACAGCAATTCCTTCTTTAAAAGGAGTTTCCAATCTGGGAATTGCCGATTTTATCCGAGTAGAACAGGAAATTTGGTGCTATGTTCCGGGCGAAGTCTCTCATATAGAGAATATTATGGCGAGAGAGTCTAAAAATAAAACTACCAGATCTTTAACGAGCTCACAAACTACTACCGAGAAATCATCTGAAAAAGAGTTTGAACAATCTACAGATACTTCCACTACAAAAAGAAATGAGTTACAGTCTGAAATTTCCTATATAATAGATCAGCAAAATACAGCCGATTATGGCGCTAGTACCTTTGTAAGTGGAGGTGCTAAAAACTTTAAATTTGGTGCTGATGCGTCATTCGGCGGCTCATCTTCTACTGCTACTTCTAATTCCAATAACCAAGCACAAACCTATGCAAAGGAAGTCACAGAAAGTGCTCTTGAGCGTGTTGTAGAAAAAGTAAAATGACTATCCGATAGTTTGCACATCCTTTTCCCACTTGCAGTCTATTGGTATACTCACGAGCAAGTAGGTCTATGAAATTATCAAATAGGGTTATAATTTG